>JAGLNZ010000197.1 GCA_023139225.1 Desulfobacula sp.
AGGATTGATTGTTACGGCAATAATATTAATTATATTTGGATAACATATGAGACCGGAACGAATACTTGTTGTTGATGATGAAAAAAGGATCGTTGAAAATATTTCTCTTTGCTTAAAGAGAGAAGGTTTTCAAACGACAGGCGCCCATGACGGCGATGAGGCAATCAGGATCTTTGAACAACAAAAATTTGATCTTGTATTGCTTGATGTAAGTATGCCCGGGATGAACGGGTATGAGGTCATGGAGCATATTTTCGGTATGGATGAAGATGTCCTGATTATTATTATCACAGGCTATGCATCTATTGAATCTGCTATCCGTGCACTTAAAATCGGTGCCTGGGATTACCTGAAAAAGCCTTTTGAATATGCCGATCTTATAAAAACTGTAAAAAATGCACTTTCCCAGAAAAAATTAATAGCAGATAAAAAAGCTGTAAGTGCAAGGCTTGAAGCATCTGAGAGACAATATGAATATATGGTGAATAATTCTCCAGATCTTATTTTTACCCTGGATCAGGATGGATGTTTTACCTTTGTGAATCATCAGTTTGAACGAGTGCTGGGGTTTTCAAAAAAAGATTTAATCGGAACCGGTTTTGAAGATATTATTCATAAGGGAGACCTCTCAAAAGCTGCAGCTCTAACCCGGTTTGAAAAATATGAACAGCGGCTCAATGATGGGCAGGATATGCATTTCAGGTTTAAAAAAGCAAATCTTAAAAAGTCCCAGTATGATCCATATGAATCATTTGCTTTTATGGAACTCAAAACTACTCCCATGCATCTGCCTGCCAGTGACAAAAAGGGTGAATTTAACGGTGTATATGCGGTAGCCAGGGATGTGACGGAACGGGTGAATCTGGAAGATCAGTTGCGCCAGGCGCAAAAGATGGAAGCCATCGGGACGCTGGCAGGAGGGATTGCCCATGATTTTAATAATATTCTTATGGGTATTCAGGGCTATGCCTCACTTGTAAGGACTGGCTTTGAGCCTGGCAGTGATGAATATAAACGGCTTGCCAGTATTGATGAGTATGTTTTCAGTGGTGCTGAAATGGCCAAACAATTATTGGGATTTGCCCAGAAAACATGCCAGGAGACCTGTCTCATTAATCTGAATTACCTTTTAAAAATGTCTGCAAAAATGTTCGGCAGGACGAGAAAAGATATCCTGATTGAGCAATATCTGGATAGAGACTTATGGGGAACTATTGTGGATGAAGGGCAGATTAAACAGGTGTTAATGAACCTTTTTGTCAATGCATGGCACGCAATGCCGGATGGCGGTAAAATTATTATCAAATCTGAAAATGTTGTTGTGGATGAATCAAGGTTGGATGAATTCGGACTTAAAATTGCCGGTACATATGTAAAAGTGACGGTGTCTGATACCGGTATAGGAATGGATGATGAGATCATAAATAGGATTTTTGATCCATTTTTCACTACAAAAGCAAGAGGTCAGGGGACAGGCCTTGGACTTGCCACAGCCTATGGGATTATCAAGAGTCATAAGGGAATATTCAAAGTTGAAAGTAAGCCTGGAAAAGGCAGCTCTTTCATGTTTTTTCTGCCGGCCAAACAAACAAAGGTTGACACCCGTAAAGAGCCGGAAGAAAAGGAAATGATTTTCAATGGGAAAGGCACTATTTTATTGGTTGATGATGAAAAAGGTGTCATTGAAGTCTGTTCAGAGATGCTGGAGAGCCTTGGATATCAAGTAAAATCAGTTTTAGATGGTATGGAAGCAATAGATGTTTTAAAATCCAAAAATTTTAAAATAGATCTTGTTATTCTTGATATGGTTATGCCCAGGATGAATGGGGAACAAACTTTTGAAAATATCAGGAGTATTGACCCGGATATGAAAGTATTGGTGTCCTCTGGTTACAGCCGGGAAAAAGAAATTGAAAAAATGATGGCAAAAGGATGTAATGAATATATCCTGAAACCATTTGATGTAGCAACTTTGTCTGAAAAATTGAAAACCGTGTTTAAAACCCCGGAAAAAGTATAGATTCCGTGAGTTTATAAGATATGAGTTTTGAGCAGTGAGATATTATGAGGGTTTGGGATTTATTTCCCAAACCCTTTGTTTCATCGTTTATCCGAGAGTTTTTTCAAGATCCGGAACAATCTGTTTTTTTCTACTCATGATACCGGGCAGCCATGCTTTCCCATCAACAGGGGCAACACCAAACGCTTTTTCAACAACAGAATCATCATCTGAAGCAATCAAAAGCTCTGTACCTTCTTTCATGATGTCCGTCAGCATAAGGAATACGCTGTGATGGCCTTTTTCTTCTTTAAGGGCCTGGATATCTTTTTCAAGGTCTGCTTTGATACCGTCAACAATCGAAAGGTCAACAAGTTCGAGTTGTCCGACACCAACGCCTTTTCCGCTCATGTTAAAATCTTTATAATCACGGAAAACAAGGTCGCGGATCGGAGTGCCTTCTACAGCAGATTTAACTTTAAACATTTCAATGCCTAAAGCTTCCAGGTCACTTTCACCACAGATTTCAGAAAGCTGAGCGCATATTTTTTTGTCAGAGTCAGTACAGGTAGCTGATTTGAAAATAACCGTATCGGAAAGAATCGCGCAAAGCATGATACCTGCGATATCTTTTGGTATTTCAATGTCAAAATAATTATACATAGATGCAATAACCGTGCAAGTGCAACCCACAGGCCATATCCAGCATTCGAGCGGCTGGCTGGTAGTTACATCACCAAGTTTGTGATGATCGACAATACCGAGAATATTGGCATCGCCAAGGTCGTCAGGACTTTGGGTAAGATCGGAGTGATCCACGAGATATACATCTTTTCCCGCATAAGAAGTAATCACCTGCGGTCCTGCAACACCAAATTTTTCAAGCACGAAACTAGATTCAGGATTCAATTCTCCCTGCATTGCCGGAGCAATATCTTCACCAAGTTTTTTCTTAAGATCGGCAAGAGCAATCGCCGCGCAAACCGAATCCGTATCTGGATTTTTGTGACCAAATACTAAAGTTGACATAAAACCTCCTAAGTTTTTTTAGTCTTTTCCTATTATTTGATGACCTAAAACATTATGATCATCTTATGTTTCAAATTCCCATATAAAAACCGCAATATTTTATAGAATTAATTGGCAATATTAACAAGGAAAATTTTAAAATCGAAATGATTGACTATATTGTTTTTATTTGTTTAAAGTAAGTAATCTAAATTTAAATGGAAACAAATTTTCGTCAACAATGAATAAGGAGTGGACATGACAAAGGAAGAGATGCCTGAACAATCTGTTGAAAAACGAAAACACGAACGAAAACCGACGAACATTAAGATTGAAGTTGTGACCGGAGGAAAACTGAGCAAAGAGACAGCAAAGGATATCTCTTTTGGTGGAATTTATATAAAAAATAAAGATTTTGAAAAATATGAAATTGACGAAGATATCGTACTTGCTTTTGAATCCAAATCAGGAAAAGCCCATACCCTGGAAGGGAAAATCGTCAGAAAAGATAAAGAAGGCATTGGTGTTCGATTTGAAAAAGAGTTAATTGCAATTGCTTTAAAACATGCGGAAGAATGGCTTTAGAACCGAATTATTAAAGGAGCTCCAATGTTTGTTGTCAATATACTAATTTTAAGTGTCGCTGTTTTTCTAGTTTCTAATTTGCTTCCCGGAATTCGAATTAAAAATTTTGTTACGGCGATTATTGTAGCTTTTGTCTACAGTATTATTAATTTATTAACCGGGTGGCTGCTGGTCATTTTAACCCTTCCTTTTGTCATTATTACCTTTGGATTGTTTAAGTTTGTGATTAACGCCTTTCTTCTCTGGCTGACAGATAAAATCATAGAAGATTTTGAGATCAAGAATGTCTTTACTACACTCATTGCCGCATTTTTGATTACCATTGTGGATTCATTAATAAAATGGGTCTTTTAGCAAATTTGCAAGTCTGTTCAGCCTTTCAATAATCAAAAAAGCAGCAGTATGCCATTTCAAATAAAGCGAAAATATTTAGTTGACATTTTTTATATCCTGGCACAGGATTATTAAAGAAGTTTTTAAAAATTCGCCTGGCTTACCAAATCCTTTAGCGAAAAGGAGAAATAAATGAAGACGACAGCCAAAGATGTTATGGTAACTAGTTTTAAAACCTTGAGCCCTGATTCTAGCATATCCGAAGCTTTAGAGATTTTTAAGGCATCAAAGCTGGATGGGAAAACGATTTTTGGCATTCTGGTAACAGATAAAGATGGTTCCATAGCCGGTATGATATCAATGTATGATGTTCTTTTATTCCTTTTGCCCAAGCATGTTAAAATTTGGGGCAACATCAGTGACATTGAGATAGAAGGGATTATTGATCGCGCCACCGGGAAACTGAAAAATCTTTTTGTGGGCGATATTATGACACCGAAAATCATATCCGTCACCCCTGATATGCACTTAATGATGGTATTGGATATCATGATAAAAAAACATGTTCGAAGGCTGCCGGTTGTTTCCAATGGCGAAGCCGTCGGCATGGTCTATATTTCAGATCTTTTTAATCATCTTCTTGAAAGGGTGTGAAAGTGGGAAAAGACACATTAACCGGTTTAAGTGTCAGGCACGCCATGCGAAAGCAGTTGATTGTACTCGGGCCGAATGACACCATTGACTGCTGTATACAGTACTTACTCAAATATAAAGTTAATGCGATTCTAGTGGGTGAAAATTCAGAGAGAGCATTGGGGGTTGTTTCAAAAACAGATATAATGGGGGCCTGGTATGCAGGCCTTCCTTTATCAACACCTGTCCGGATGATAATGAATTCCCCTCCTTTTTTCTGCAACCCTGATGATACGCTTGATTCTGCATTAAATATTATGAAAACCAATAAAGTTTATCGGTTATATGCATTGGAGGAAAATTCGAATGCTGTCGTTGGTGCCATAGCATACCCAGATATTGTGGGGTTGCTTTACCATTATTGCAGCCATTGTGAACAGGGCATATTTAATAAAAGTAAAGACACGGTACAAGACAGGGTCAAAAGGTATAAAGTTCATGAAATCATGACAAAACAGGTTGAATCCTGTAAAGAAGACACCTTGCTTGAATCAGTTGTTGAAATCCTTTCTGCTTCAAGATTCGGTGCTATTCTCGTGTCTGATGATCAAAACTACCCCAAGGGAGTTATTTCAAAAACAGATATTACTCTGTGTTACAGACATGGACAGGACCTGTCAGTCCCGGCAGGAACAATTATGTCAACTCCGGTGGCGCTTTGCTATGAACAGGATCATGTAGAGAGCGCAATCAAATCAATGATTTTAAAAGATTTGCACCGTTTGTTTGTTGTTCCTGAAAAACATCAGGCAGTTTCAGGTGTTCTTTCTCTTACCGATGCAGCCCGCCTGAGATCAGGCAGTTGCCATGCATGTATCAGCAGTAGAATAAGGGTTGATAAAAACTGATTTGACAGCAAGGCATTTTAAATCAAATACAGGTTTTACAAATTTTACAATCAATCATAGGGCAGGGCGCGGATTTTTTTTCTTGTTTGGCCTTTAAAAATTCTTTTGCAAGAAACTGCTTTTTTACCCGGTTGTCAAGAAAATCCCAGGGCAGGTGAGTATCAACCGGTTTTTCCTGATAGATAATAAAATTGCAATATGCCTTATTCTGTTTCATGGCTGCGGTCCATCCATTCCTTTGCGCCGATTCGATGATATCGGCAGCTTTTTGGCACCCGCAGGAAAGAAGGGCATGAATTTTAGCCTTTCTCAATGATTCAATATTTACCTTTACATTTGCGATTTTTTTTAAGCCCTGCCGGATAATATTGACTCGTTGTTTTAATACTTTTTCATTTTCCATGGCAGCCCATTGAAACGGGGTGCAGGGTTTGGGAATAAAGGGATTAACACTTAATGTGATCGTTCCGATTTTTTTTTTCTTTTTTGAGGCCTCAAGAAAGACCTCTTTTATTTTTTTTGTTAAGTCAACGATGGCATAAACATCCTTGTCTTCTTCAAAGGGAAGTCCGATCATAAAATAGAGCTTTAAATTGATGATTCCGGCGTTGACAAGTCTTTTAGCGGCCCCAAGGATATCGTGCTCATCAATTTTTTTATTTATAATATTGCGCATCCGTTCAGACCCTGCTTCCGGGGCAATGGTTGCTGTTTTTACTTTTGAGTTTGAAAGTGCGCTAATAAGTTCATCTGTCAGCATATCCGCTCTGAGTGATGAGAACGACAACTTGAAATCGTGTTTCAGACCATAGTCACAAATATCGGTAATATGAGGATGATCTGCAACAGCAGAACTGACAAGTCCTATTTTATCTGTTTTTCCGGATGCTTTATCCATGGCGCTATATATATTTTTTGTTGGATAAATTCTGGGCGGTCTGTAAATAAATCCGGCGCTGCAGAACCTGCAGCCATGGGGGCAGCCTTTAAGGGTCTCGATAAGGAAGGTATCCCTAAAAGCCGCACCGGAAGTAAGAATAGTGGTGGCAGTTGTGATCCTGTCAAGATTTTCAAGGTATTGCACCTTGATTTGAAATGGATGTTTACTGGCGTGAAGGCCAGGTACATATGCACCTTGGATTTTTTTTTCCAGGGTTTGTAAAAAAAAATTTCTGTCGGTTTTTTTTTCAACTTCAGCAAAAAAAGATTCCAGCAGGCATTCTGCTTCCCCCAAAAGGAAACAGTCCACAAAAGGAGCAATGGGTTCAGGATTTAAAAAACAGGCGACTCCCCCTGCAACCACCAGGGGGTGGGTGTGGTTTCGATCGGGTGATCGCAAGGGGATGCCTGCTTCTCCGAGAAGTTGAACAAGATGGTTAAAGTCATTTTCAAATGATATTGAAAATAGAATGATATCAAATTGATTAAGGCTTAACCCGCTTTCTATACTCTTAAGGCCGGTATTTTTCTGTTTTGGGTCCGGCATAAAGACCCTTTCGCAGGCCACATCGTTTATCTGGTTTGCAACCTTGTAAACGGTCTGAAACCCTAATGATGACATGCCGGCCTTATAGGTGTTGGGATAAACAAGGGCTGCCTTTATCAGTCCCTTGCCTTTTTTAATAATGGCCCCTTGTTCAACAATCTTTTTTTTTGAGCCATAGTCCCGGACCGGTTTGAGCCTTTTTCTCATCTATCAGTCGGCTTTTCGCCTTAGAAATGTCGGCACCTCCAGGTCATCGTTATCAAAGGGCATTGTACCGTAATCATTTATCATGTTATCATCGCCAACAGCTCTTTTCTGTTTAATTATGACAGGGTTGTCAAATTCATTCCAGTTTGAAAGTTCCTCCTGGGTCGGGGTCCGTACATGTCCCCTGGCAATAGGTTCGGCAGGTTGTGTAAACGGTTGAGCCGCAACCTGGGACTGTTGATGTGAAACCTGCTGAACCACAGGATCAAAATGGTGTATGTTATTTGATACCTGGGTCTCTTCAGAGTCAATACCGGTTGCAATTACCGTTATTCTCATTTCATCGCCCAGTTCATCATCAAATGTCTGGCCCCAGATGATTTCTGCATCATCTCCTACTTCCTTGTATATCCGGTCAGAGGCTTCCGTCATTTCATCCAGAGTGAGATCGGAACTGGATGTAATGTTCATTAACACCCCTTTTGCACCGGAAATAGAGATGTCTTCAAGAAGCGGATGGGAAATTGCTCTTTCAGCCGCTTCGACAGCACGGTTTTCCCCGGATGCGATACCGATACCCATCAATGCTTTACCGGCTTTCTGCATGGTGGTCCTGACATCTGCAAAGTCCAGGTTGACATGGCCCGGCATCATAATCAGGTCTGTAATGCCCTTTACGGAATGGTGGAGAATCTCATCTGCTTTAATGAACATATCAACCATTCTGGCACCTTTAGGTGCAATACCCCTGAGACGGTCATTTGGAATTGTAATGACGGTATCAGTAATCCCATGAAGTTTTTCAAGGCCTTCAAGAGCCTGTTTTTCTCTTTTTTTTCCTTCAAAAGAAAAGGGTTTAGACGCAACGGCAACAGTCAAAATTCCAAGATCTTTACAGATTTCAGCAATGATCGGAGCAGCGCCTGTTCCTGTTCCTCCGCCAAAACCGGCAGTAATAAAAACCATATGGCTGTCCTCTAAGGCTTGCCGCAGCTCATCCGTGCTCTCTAAAGCAGCGTCCCGGCCTTTATTGGGATCAGCACCGGCACCAAGCCCTTCTGTCAGTTCTTTTCCGATCTGAATTTTGATTTCAGCTTTTGAGGCTTCCAGAGCCTGGACGTCGGTGTTGGCAACAATGAATTTTACGCCTCGAAGTTTTGCATCAATCATGTTGTTCACAGCATTTCCGCCGGCACCGCCAACACCAATAACCTTAATTTTTGCTGAATTCTCATTTTCCACATAAGAAAAAGTCATACCCACCTCCCTTAAAATTAAATAATATCTTTAAACCACTGTTTCATTTTGTTTAATATTCCGGTAAATCCTTGTGCCTGTGTATCTTTAAAATCCATTTGACAGCTTGCACTTGAACCGAAAATGACAAGCCCGACACCGGTAGCATAGGCCGGGTTTTTAACAATATCTTTTAGTCCCCCTATTTTATTGGGTTCACCAATTCTCACAGGCACATTGAAAACTGATTCTGCAAGTTCGATGATTCCGTCAAGAACCACGCTTCCTCCTGTGAGAACAAACCCTGCGGGAAATGAATTTTCAAGTCCGTTTGAGAACAATTCTTTTTTTAAAAGAGAAAAAATTTCTTCTACCCTGGGTTCTAAGATTTCAGCCAGAATCCCCTTGGAAAGTTTTTTGGGTTCTCTTCCGCCAACAGCGGGCACTTCAATGGTTGCACCACTGCGTACATTTTCCGGGACACAGGTGCCGTGTTCAATTTTTATTTTTTCAGCTTCCGGAAGAGGTGTTCGAAGACCAATGGAAATATCATTGGTCAGGTTATGTCCGCCCAGGGTGAGTCCGTATATAAATTTTAAATTATTATCTTTGAAAAGGGCCAGATCCGTAGTGCCACCGCCCATATCGGCTATGACACACCCCAATTCTTTTTCTTCGTGTGTGAGAACAGCTTCACCTGAAGCCAGGGATTCAAGGGCAATATCACAAACTTCCAGGCCTGCTTTATTGCAGCATTTAACAATATTTCTGGCGGATGATACAGCACCGGTGACAATATGAATTTTAGCTTCCAGCCGGATAGCTGTCATGCCCACAGGATTTTGAATGGATTCCATGTCATCAACAATAAATTCCTGGGGGATGACGTGAAGGATTTCTCTGTCAGTAGGAATAGCCACGGCTTTTGCTGCATCAATGACGCGCTCAACATCCGGCTGTGTAATTTCACGGCCTTTGATAGCAATAATTCCATGGGAGTTGAGCCCTTTGATATGATTGCCTGCAATGCCTACATATACGGATGAGATATCACAGCCGGCCATGAGTTCTGCCTCTTCAACCGCTTTTTTAATAGAATCCACAGTTGATTCAATATTGACAACAGATCCTTTGCGAAGCCCGGTGGATGGATGGGTACCGACACCAATAACATTGATCTCGTCCTCAAGCATCTCCCCGACAACAGCAGTGATTTTTGTCGTGCCGATATCCAGGCCTACGATTATTTTTTCATTTCCCTGCAAATCAAACCCCCTTTTCTAAATTGTTGTGCAGAGCATCATTGAGTTGTGTTTTGATAAATACTTTTTTGATATTAAAAAGATCCATGGTGCAGATCGTTCTTGTGGGAAAGTTTTTATCAATATATGCACTTATTTTTTTTGCTTTATTCAGTTTTGCATTAAAATTATCAAATCCCAGTTTTATTTGAATGGTTCCCTGGGTTTCAGGCGGCAATTGATTGTAAATATCATTGGCTTCAATGGTAATGCCTGTGTTTTTATCACCGGTTATTTTTTTAATATCACCGGACTCGTCTGTTTTTAAAAAATTCATGATGGAGTTGAATAAAGGGCCGTTAAACATATACTGGTTATCAGTGCTTGTTAGATCAACCCCGGTGATGACCGGCAAATTTTCCAAATGATCTTTCAGGGGATTGTATTCTTTGAACGGCCTTCCCTGGGTATTAATTAAAATGTCTGCCAGGTTTTCAATCTTAACAATGGCCAGAGGCTCCTGCTCAATAACGGATATAAAAAGCACTGATGCCAGATTCCTTTTTACGCAGGCCGACTGAATCCAGGGATGTGAAGCAATTAGTTTTTCAATGGAATAAAGGTTGATTCCAAAAATATTCTCGTCATGGGCTAAATCTGCAAGTTTAAGGATATCTTCTTTCAAGACCCGTTTTGTACCTGAAATTTCAATCTTTGTAATATTAAAAAATTTTGATTGGGTAATAAAATCATAAATAAATACGGATGCAAGGCTCAAAATACTGATAAACGCCACAGTCATGATACATTTGAGACAAAAATCAATGCCGGCTCCGGAATCGGAGCGTACGACTGCACCCTCGATGGCTTCAGGTTTATACCTGTTTGGTTTGATTTTTTTACTCACCTTCTACCCTCACTTCTGTTTTAAGTATAATTTGGTATTTTTTATATACGGCTTCCTGGATCTGCTGTTTTAATAAAAGAATGTCTTCACATGTTGCATTGTTGATATTCACGATAAAATTTGCATGTTTTGGGGATACCATGGCGTCATTAATTCTCACCCCTTTGAGCCCTGTTCTTTCAATCAGCTCCCCGGCAGATTTTCCCATGATCGGGTTTTTGAAAAAACATCCGGCATTTGCAAAGGAGACAGGCTGGGTTGCATTTTTTTTGCTGAGGTTAAGTTTAAAGGTTTCTTCTATTTTTTTCTGGATGCCTTGGTTTAATGTTAATTTTGTTTCTACAATAAAACCGGATTGATTAAGTTTTCGGTAAGAAAAATTAAGGTCTTTTCTTTCAATGGTTTTAACATCCAGGGTATTTTGGTCCAATATATCAATGGACTTAACAATGTCTGACATATCTTTGGACGGTGTCCCGGCATTCATTATAATGGCGCCCCCGACGGTTCCGGGAATTCCAGCGGCAAATTCAAGTCCGGAAAGACTAT
>JAGLNZ010000198.1 GCA_023139225.1 Desulfobacula sp.
TCACGGAAACATCTGCAATATAAGGTAGTAGGTGATCTTTGATCTGTTGGAATTGATTAATGATTGTTTCGGGATCAATGGTTTCGGTTTTAAAATAATTTTTAAGGTAAAAATTTTTTTCTTCAAGAATAGTGATAACTTTTTCTTTAAAAAGATCAAAATCAAGGAGATCACAAAATCGTATCCCTCTTCGTGTTGCCTTATCCTCATAACATGGGCCGATTCCTCTGCCGGTTGTCCCGATTTTCTGGTCTCCTTTTTTGGCTTCTCTGGCACTGTCGATCAGCCGGTGATAGGGCATAATAATATGAGCTCTGTTGCTTATCTTGAGCATATCCGGTGAAACATCAATATTATTTGATAATAAATATTCAATTTCTTCAAGCAGAACAAAGGGGTCAACCACAACGCCATTGCCGATAAAACAATTTTTGTTCTGGATAATACCGGAGGGGATGAGGTGACTGATAATTTCCTTGCCGTCTACAACCATTGTATGACCGGCATTGTTCCCACCCTGAAATCTTACGACATAATCTGCATGTTCACTTAATAAGTCAACAATTTTGCCTTTTCCTTCATCTCCCCATTGTGTGCCGACAATCACTGTATTTCCCACTACTTACTCCTTTTATCTTTAAAAAAATCTTTTATGAGCTGCTTTGTTTTTTCTTCATATATCCCTGATACAATTTCAGGGTGATGATTCAATCGTTTATCATCTGCCATAGTATATAATGACCCTGCCGCACCCCATTTCGGATCTTTTGCTCCAAATACAACACGTCTGATCCTGGCATGAATAATGGCGCCCATACACATAATGCAGGGTTCAATGGTAACGTATAAAGTTGTGTCGGTTAGCCTGTAATTATTTAACACCTGACAAGCCATGCGCAAGGCATTTATTTCGGCATGGCTTGTGGGATCATTTGATGATATGGGGCGGTTATAACCATATCCGATAACATCGTTGTTTTTATCAACAATGACTGCGCCGACAGGAACTTCATCTATATCTGCTGCTTTTTTTGCCTCCAAAATGGCAAGATTTATATAATACTCATCATCCATAATCCGACCTATACTTATATAAATCTTTTTTCCTAAGGTCAAATCAATTAAATTGTTTTATCCAAAAATATAAAGTAAATCTTTGAAAAGTTTTCAGATCAGGAAAGACACAGAAATTTTTAGATTGATTAATATTGTTTAACATGATCAGCCCTTTTAATCCAATGGCGTTATTGAGTTCTATGATTGGGGCATTCTTTGATAACTTGCTGTATTCTTTGAAATCTTTTTTATTGATCAGTATAGTGTTGTTTTTTTGATATCGCTTTGTGATTTCAATTTTGTTGGGGGAAATCATGACAGTCCATTCTTTTTCTGATAATTTCATAAGGGAAGATTTTGATTGAAAAACAGCTTTTTTCAAATTTTCATTTAATTTTGGGTCCCATCCAAACTCGTAAAAGATAGGATTTTGAATTAATACTTTTAAGAGACCTAAGAATTCAAATTGTTGATTTTTTTTCAAAATGGCTTTAAAAAGGTTTGTCTGTTTACCATCACTATCATTGGATGGTTTGATTGTCAGGCCGTGGGCCATTAACTCAAAGTCGGCTAACCAGGTAAATTCCATTTTCAGGCTTACCGGATTTTTATTTTCCAGGGTTTCAAGAAGAAATTTTCCCATCTGATGGGTCAGAAGTATCTGATAACATGATTTGTCACCTGACACCAACCGTTTGATGAATAAATATTCCATGATGGACCGATGGATAAATTTCACTGAACCGGATGGTGTCTGACTGATCAGTGATCGCATATTGTTCTCAAAAGAATAGAGGCTAATCCCCCAATCCTTTGCTTTTTGGTCCAGATCTTTTTGATTGATTGATTCTGTGCCCCGTTCTTTTTGTTTCAAATATATATCCACGGCAAGGCGTTGGACAAATTGGTTTAATAAAGGTTTGTCTTCCCAGTTTGGCTCATTATTGATCCAGTTTTCAATGATTTTTTTAGTAATATCATTTATGGATTGAAAGTTGGTTTCTTCTTGAAAAATTTCTTTAAAATAGCTGAGCAGGAAAGGATTGATGCGTAATGCGGGATTGTTTTCAATAAAAGTCAGGATGCTTTTTTTTATGCCCATCTCCCAGATAGAAAATCGAGAGCCTATATATTCTTTAATATCGATATGGGTGAAAGGGGACAAATAGACCCTTCTGAATTCATAATAATGGTTTTCATTAATGTCTTCGGGTCCGATTCTCTCGTATCCAAATTTATCAGCTATATTTTTGTCTTTTGGAATAAATTGCGTGCTGCATGTAATAATAACCCTTTTATATTTTTGGCTTAAATCCATAAGCTGCCTGAGTCTTATATGGCAATTTTCAACGGCTTTTGCATCCTCATCAAAGCCATCTAAAAACAGCGCACTGTTTTTTTTATCAGAGGGAGCTAAAATCAACTCGTCTGCCTTTTTTGTCCCTAAAGGGACCAATACAATTTTATGACGTTCTCTTTTTGATCGCCTAAAATTGTGAATAAAATAGTTTAATGCAAAACAAGTTTTACCCATGCCTGAATCTGCCAATATAAGCAGATTTCTGCAGGCAATATCGTGATCCAGAAATATATCCAGTTTTTTGGTAAGATCCCTTCTTTTTATACGGCCTTTGCCTCTTGGGTTTTTTTTCCTATAGGGATGAGTTTCCTGATATTTCGGGGAAATATAAGATTTGATTGATTGGTTGACTATAAAGTTGTCATAGACTTCTTTGCTGATAAGATCCTTTAAAATTTTTAAGTTTTTCCAATCCTTTAATAAAGGATAAACAACAGCCAGGGTTTTTTTAATACATAACCATAGAAAACCAAGGCTTATGCCAATAAGAAAAATTTTAAAAAAAACTAATACCATTCCCGTGAATGCTTTCTCCTAAAATGGTTAAGGTATTTTTTGGTTCCAATATTTGATTATAATAAGTTTTAGGATTAAAATCAAATTACTGAAAACAAAAAATCTTGAAATCTTGAAAAAATCTTGATATATACTGTTGGTCTTTTGCGCGCCCGTGGCTCAGCTGGATAGAGTACCTGACTACGAAT
>JAGLNZ010000199.1 GCA_023139225.1 Desulfobacula sp.
GAATCTCTCCGGGCGCGCCACTTACAATGCATTTTAATCAGATATATTCTTAACGCTTTAAATATTAATTGTCTCATTCTAAATAATATTCTGGAAGAGTTTGAACTCCTTCTTGTATCAGTGTGGCAAAAGGCTTACGAATCGGCCAGCCTCTGGTCATACATGGAGCCCACCCCATATTCATTGCGGCGCATAAATTTATCCAGAGACGGGCCAATGAGTTGCATTTCAGGATTTTCTTTTTGAACATCCTGGGCTATTCGCATCTCTTTGGTACACCCGGTACTATAGGTTGAATCTTTACCATTCCATTCCGGTGGGACCTTTTTGTTTATAAGTGAAAAGCTTTCGGCAATATCGTCTGATGTCTGGAATCTCCATATATCTATATATGTGCTTCTTTGAACAATTTCCCACATATACATGAGATCATCCGCATCCATTCCGGGTTCATAATAGAGTGATGGGTTGATAATAAAAAGATCGGCCGACTGTTTTTGCAAGTGGTCAATAAACAGGCTCATTAATTTTTTTGCAACATCAATTTTTCCAGGGATGGAACCAATGATGCCACTGTAAAACATGACCGTCATTCCTTTCTTTTTGGCAGTTTTCATTTGATCGATAATTATATTTGCCTTTTTTTCCAGGTCTTCATGGGAAAATTTTATAAACGCCTGGTGCTTAGGTTTATAGGTGATCATCAATGCTTTTTTATCAAGACTTATATTTATGATATTTTGGGTAAATTTAAAATGGGAATCAATTAATCTTTTTTTCTGGATCTTTCCCCGTGATATGACACAATCCACCTCTTTGAAAATTCTGGAAAAGGTGGTGGAGGCAAGCAAGAGATTTAAATTTTCCCTGGTACCGTCAGATACCACATAGATATTCTTGTCGTGTTTTAAAAGTTTTACCAGGTTGTTTTTGCTAATGGTTTTTTCATGAATAAAGTGTGCGTTTTCAAGTTCCTTTACCAGGACAGGATCTGTTCTGGTATCTGCCAGGCATACATTTGTGAAGAAAGGCGCTTCCTTTACAGTAAAAATAACTGCATGACCAAGTTCGGCAAGGAATTTGGCAATCGTAAGATCCACGACCACTTCGCCGGATTCATCGGCAAGCCAGAGGATTTTTTGTTTCCTGGCTTTAACCAGGGTCATTAATGGTGATAGCCCATCTCCTTTGATAGGGGTGTTAAAGATTTTTTTAATTTTTGCTAACGAAGGGATCTTTGGATTTTTATGTGTCCACAGCCTATCTTGCGTGATCAGGGTCAAACGTCTTAGGAATTCAATCTCTTTGATTTTTTCCCTTAATTCAAACAAAGACAGATTTTCAATGGTTTGTAATGAATCGTCAATCTGGTTTAAGGCCTTTTTAAGGGTTTCGGAATTTAAAAATTTTTTTATTTTTTTATTTGCTGCTCTTTTATCTGCTGAATATGGATTTTCGATATGTGTGCGGCTTAAAAAAATTTTGTACAACCTTTTTTCAAGCCGGGAAGGTATCAAAAGACCGGTTCTAATTTCATCATCATATTTTATTTTGATCAATGCTTTTAAAAATTGATTGTCATACTCTGAATCAATTAATCCGTCAATCATGGAAATGACCCTGTCAAACACCTGTTCGTAATGCTTTTTCAGGTACAAAGGGTATTGTCTTGACATGATCGCGTCAAACATTTTATCGGAACATGGATAGTATCGTTCTTCATTTTCAGGATAGACCATAAATTCAACCTGTTCCCTTGCGCCAACCTTGGTCGGATAAGCAAACGGGTCTAAATGATTTTTAAGAAAAAAAGATGTAAACCAGGCATTAAAATCCGGGCTTTTTTCAAAGTGAGCAGGTATATTTTCTTGGTTATTCATAAGGTCTCCTTTTGGGGGAAAAACTTTTTTATGGTATCATTTCAATGGTTGCTTTGCAATTGACTAACACGCAAACGACCTTGACACAATGTTTTTGGAAGCATAATAGATAAATATGGATAAAAAAACAGCTTTTGAGATTTTGAATCTGGATGCAACCGTCTCTTTTGAGGATGCAAAAAAAGCGTATCGAAAATTAGCAAAAAAATACCACCCTGATGTAGTGGGGAAAAATTCTTGGCCAAAAAGGAATGCAGAAGCAAAAATGAAAGAGATAAACCTTGCATTTCGTTATATTGCCCCGCTGTTAAGATCGAATCAGGCAATTAAAAAAACAAAAGAAAAAAAGTATGACACAACAGGAGAAGATAAATCTATAAAACATGAAAAGGATATGATTTTTTCTTTTTTATCAAAAATATTTGGATTGCTGTCAGCCTTTTTAAATAAAAAAATATATAGCAGGGCTTTTAATAAAAATGTTGAAAAAGAAAAATTTAGACCACCTGATAGATCAACTGATAGAAAGCGTCGCTTTGATGATATTTTTCACAACGTTTATAATATTAGTTCTGATAGAAAAAGAAAGGCAGGAAAATTTAAAAAAAAGAGGCGGTCACAAAAGAACAGCCCATATATCGGTTATCAAAAATTTATGGTATTGAAAAGAAAAATGAAATCCGGGCAGTCCGATCCCAATATGAGTATCGGAAAAATAGATAAAATTGATCCGGTTAAGAGGGTTAACCCTATAGGGAACAAGTAAACTTGCCGTGCCTTACAATTAATTTAAAATTTTATAGAGATTAATTTATTCCCTGTTTTAAGTTCAATAATATTCGCTGAAGTACTGTCAATCATACCGTAAGTATAAATATCGTTGCGTGGACAGGTAATGGAACCCGGATTCATAAAAATGTGATCATTTTTTTTTTCAAGGGAACAAAGGTGGGTGTGGCCCTGTATAATAATATCAGTATCTTCAGAATAAGTGTAAGCAAGGTGGCCATGGGACAGAAAAAATTTTTTATTGAAAACCGTGAATTCCATTGCCGTGTCAAACCCCGGGGAAAAAGAGGGTGTGTCACAATTTCCATAGACATAATAGAAATGATGTTTAAATGTGACCAAATCATTTTTTATTGATTCCGGCTGAAAATCTGTATTTGAGAAATTTCCGTATTTTGTATCAAAAAGATCTCCGGCAATGGCAAGTTGATCGTAAGGCTGCAAAATATTTTTCATAGTTAACCATGAACTGTACCTGCCATGAATGTCCGCTGTAACAATAAGTTTTGTCATAGGATTTATTTTTTCCTTGTTAAAAAAAATAAAATTTCATAATATCGAGCCTAAATCAACTAAATTTTAATAGAAATGATATGTATTTTAAATTAATAGATAGAATACTGGCGCTTGGTAATCTGATCGGCCAGGCCAGGCTGGCATATATAGAAGCCGATAATGAATTACAGGTGTCCTCATGGAATCAGGGTGCCATGGATTTATTCGGCTATACCGAAGATGATACAATAGGGCGTTTTTTGAATGAGCTCATTCCCATCAGTAAGCGTGAGCTTAATAATTGTAAAAAGAGTCAGCTTTTAACTTGTTCCCACATCAACCATAATGGGCAGGAAATCCAATGCGATATTTTCTATGCGCCCATTATGAATACAAAAGGTGAAAAACTGGGTATTGCTGTTCTTGCCAAAGATATTTCCGCCAGATTAAAAGATAAGGCAAGTTTGAAACAACAGGAACAACATTTGCGCGATATTTTCGGTTTTGCCCCCATTGGTATTTATCATGTGAATATGGAAGGCGAAATTCTTTCGGCCAATCCGGAATATGCCTGGATGCTGGGTTATGAGTCTGCCGAGGTTGTTGCTGAACAAATAACCGATTTTGCGGCTCAGACATTTTTTGATCCGGAAAAGGCAGATGAGTTCATGTTTGGCGTTTTTGAGGCTGAGGAAGTTATTCGATTTCGTTGCCGGCTCAAAAGAAAGGACAATTCATTTGTCTGGGCACTGTGCTATGCAAAAGCAACCCATGATGGATCCGGGCGAATGGATGGATTTAACGGATTTTCCATAGATATCAGTGATACGGTTCGCGCAGAGCAGGAACTAAAAAAAGTAAATGAAAAACTTAAAATGCTTTCTGTGATAGATGGGTTGACACAGATTCCTAATCGGCGAAGATTTGATGAATACCTTGAATCTGAATGGAAAAGACATTACAGGGATAAGGATAAAATATCAGTTGTTCTTAGTGATATCGACTTTTTTAAGCTGTACAATGATAATTACGGTCATCAGGCAGGTGATGACTGCCTTAAAAAAGTGGCACAGGCAATTCAAGACTCTGCCCATCGATCGGCTGATTTGGCCGCAAGATATGGTGGAGAAGAGTTTGTACTTGTTTTGCCCCGTACGGATGCAGGCGGTGCAATGGCTGTGGCTGAAAAAGTTCGAATAAATGTAATGAACCTTGAAATTGCCCATGAAAAATCCAAAGTAAACGATCATGTCACTTTAAGCCTGGGCGTTGCGACAATGGTACCGGGGAAGGATAATTCCGCCGAGGATCTTGTTGCCCTGTCAGACCAGGCCTTGTATGAAGCAAAAGAGAATGGCCGTAATCAAAGCATCAGTAAAAAAAGTGATTAAGATTCAATTTTTTTTATGATCAATAACAAAACGCACTCAAATAAAGAGATATTTGAGTATCATTATTTTTCACCAAAAAAGAATGTTATTATTCGCTATGGGATAACCCTCTGTCGTAAAGAGCCAGCAAACGCCATTTGTCTTTTGTTACACGGACGATCTGAATTTATTGAAAAGTATAAGGGGATTGCAAGACAATTACAGGGAAAAGGGTTCCAGGTTATCAGCCCTGATTGGAGGGGACAGGGACTGTCTTCAAGGGAGCTTGAAAACAGGCATAAAGGCCATATTAATCGGTTTGATGATTATGTGGATGACCTGGAGACACTCTACTCAAGGGTAATAAAACCTTATGGGTTACCGGTTTATTTACTGGCACATTCCATGGGCGGGCATATTGCCCTGCGGTTCATGAGCAGGCATCCTTTAAAAATTAAAAAAGCAGTCCTGGCTTCCCCTATGATCGATATTGCAATGTCTGCAATGATTAAGCCTATATCAAAATTTATATCAAAGAGGTTGTCCAAAACATCATTTGCAAAAAAATATACTATGGGTTCAAAGAATTATTCTGATAGAAAAGCCAAATTCAAGGGTAATAATTTATGCCATGATTCTGAAAAATTTTTGATTTTACATAATGAGATTGCAAATAACCCTGATCTTGCTCTCGGGGGGGCTACCTGGGGCTGGCTGAATGCAGCCTTTGAATCCATAGGGATCTTAAAACAGGATGATATAATTGACAAGATTGTAACTCCCATATTGATGATCAGTGCCCAAAAAGATTCTATTGTGTCCTCAAGAGCCCAGGAAAAATTAAGCAGGAAATTACCCAAGTGTACGCTTCTTTCAATTGATGGAGCCTTTCATGAGCTTCTTTTCGAGGAAACCGGGATTAACAGTCAGTTTTGGGATGCGTTTAACCGGTTTGTTGTTGAATGATTATAGAGATTTTAATGTGTTGATTCTCTCAAGTACAGGTGGATGGGAGTAATTTAAAAACACATAAAAAGGATGAGGTGTTAAATTTGAAAGGTTGTGAGCAGACAGTTTTTTTAAGGCATTGATCAACGGCCTGCTGTCTTGAATGGTTTTTGCGGCAAATTGATCGGCCTCATATTCATCTTTTCTGGAGGAGATTTGAAAAAGAATGGATATAAATAAATCTATGGGTGAGTATAACATTCCAAAAAAGATCAAACCGGCATAAATGGAAACCTCTTTCATGAAAAAAGCATGGAATAAACCTTCATGGGATATAAATATGGAAATAAGATAAAAAATAAATCCCATTTGAAAGATACCCAATAGCATTCTTTTTAGGATGTGCCTTTTTTTAAAATGGCCCATTTC
This sequence comes from Desulfobacula sp., assembly GCA_023139225.1. Classification (GTDB taxonomy): domain Bacteria; phylum Desulfobacterota; class Desulfobacteria; order Desulfobacterales; family Desulfobacteraceae; genus Desulfobacula. The sequence goes on from JAGLNZ010000199.1 coordinate 5,912, forward strand.
ATGGGCAAGAACTGATACCAATTCTTCAATGGACTGCTCTTTAATCAGAGTATCGAATAACACGATTCGTTTGTTTTTTCCAAAGCCGGCAAAAAAAGCATTGGATTTGCTGCTTCTTTTTGATCCGTCCATGACAAAGATATTGGAAAGTGAAAAATCAATTGATTTTGCATAGTTTAGTATGGCTTCCTTTAACGGGCCATCCTCCAGGGGAGTAAATTTATTGAACAACGGCATAATCCAGGTAGGGACGATATATTGAACAATAAGAAGAAAAATAGTACTTACTGCCCAGCACATGATCCAGGCAAACCGGCCCCCAAATTCCAAAAACCCTAAGATTAATGATAGGAGTAGTCCTCCCAACACTGCTGAAAGAACAATGGACTTAATAAGGTCGGTAACAAAAAGTATTGGGGTTGTTTTATTGAAACCAAATTTTTCTTCAATCACAAAAGTGGAATAAATACTGAAAGGCATGGATATTAAAAGTTTTAAAACTAAAAGAATGCCAGTAAAAAAAAGTCCGGAAACAATTGAGCCAAAATTAAATGATCTGACAACCGAATCAATGGCTTGAAAACCGCCTGAAAACCAAAACACTAAAATAATAGCAAGGTCAAAACTTGATGTGATAAATCCAAATTTTGTATTTGCCTTCAGGTAATTTTGAGAGTCAGAATATTTTTTGTTATTGTAATGGTCGTTAAACTCTTCCGGAAGGGGCTGTTTCAGATTTTTTAGGTTTAGAAAATCTGCAGTGTTATTAATAAGGTAACTGCCTATCAGTGTTGTAAGAATGACAATGATAATTAATTGTTCTGAAAAATACATCTTTACGGGAACGCAGCCTTAAGAATTGATCAGATCTCTTAATTTTCCTGAACATTTAAAGGTGACAACCCTTCTTGCCGGCAGGGTCATTTCTTCGTCGGTTGCAGGGTTCCTGCCTTTTCGGGCTTTTTTTTCGTTTACACAAAATTTCCCAAAACCACTAATCATGATATCTTCACCGTTTTCAATTGTTTCTTTAATGATTTCAAGGAACTCTTCCATGATTTCATAGGTCGTTGTTCTGGATAAATTAAGCTT
>JAGLNZ010000002.1 GCA_023139225.1 Desulfobacula sp.
CTTGGTATGAAGGTCTATGCCTATGATGAAACAGGAACTCCTGTGGTGGGACAACAGGCCGAGCTTGTCTGTACTGCGCCCTTCCCGTCCATGCCTATCTTTTTCTGGGGTGACGAAGACGGCTCTAAATACCACTCTGCTTATTTTGACGAGTATCCCGGGATCTGGACCCATGGTGACTTTATCATGGTTACCGAACACGGCGGCGTGATTATGTTCGGCAGATCCGATGCCACACTAAACCCGGGTGGTGTCAGGATCGGTACGGCTGAAATCTACCGCCGGCTTGATGCCATGGAAGAGCTTGAAGACTCTGTTATTGTAGGACAATCCTGGAACAACGATGTCAGGGTAATTCTTTTTGTTAAAATGGCACCGGGGTTTGAACTTAACGATGAACTTCAAAACAAAATCAAGGCCGACATCAGAGCCAATGCATCTCCTCGACATGTCCCAGCCAAAATCATTGCATGCCCGGATGTTCCCTACACATTAAACATGAAAAAAGTTGAGCTGGCTGTCAAAAAAATGATTGAAGGAAAAGAAGTAAAAAACAAGGATGCGTTAAAAAATCCTGAATCCCTTGATTTCTTCGGCAATCTTGAAGAACTTAAATCATAAAAACAATTACGATGAGTAGTGAGAAAAGATAAATTTATAATTTATTGCTCACTGCTCATCGCCCATATCTCAATAGTTTCATCAGCCTGTTATGGAATCAGAAATAAAAAGCCACTATAATTCAGACAACCTTACTCAAAATATTGAAACCGCATTAATCAAAGCAGGGAAAGATCTTTCGAATCTTGAATTAAAAGATCTTTCCCCCATTGATCAGCTCCATACCGGCGGAGCCCGCGCCACCATAGAATTATTTAAAAATGTCAGCCTGCCCCCTGATGCACTGGTTCTTGATGCGGGCTGCGGTATTGGAGGATCTGCAAGGCTTCTTGCCAAACAATTAAACTGCAAAGTTATCGGCGTTGACCTGGCAGACATGTTTATCGAAGCCGCAATCTTTTTAACTAAGTGTACCAAACTTGAAAACAAGGCGGCCTTTCAACAGGATTCCGTTCTTGAGCTTCCCTTTGAAGATAACACCTTTGACGCAGTATTATGCCAGCATCTTTTAATGAATATTAAAGATAAATCAACAGCAGTCAAAGAATTTTTCAGGATATTAAAACAAGGTGGTAAACTCATTTTACATGAAATCACCAAGGGTGAGAACAAACCCCTTATCTTTCCGGTTCCATGGGCAGGGGAAGCCTCCATATCATTCCTTGAGCCTTGGAATATCATGGAAACCCTTTTTGAAAAACAAGGCTTTGAAACCAAATTCTATTCAGATGCAACTTCCGCGGCATGTTTGTGGTACGAAAAAGTCAAAACCGTATCCCAAAAAAATCCGCCCCGACCCAATTGCCTGGGCCCAGGCCTTGTTTTTGGAGACAATGCAAACTTTTTAGGTAAAAATATGCATGAAAATTTTAAAAATAATGCCATTTGTCTTGTTGAAGCCGTTCTAAAAAAAAGCTATGATAAGTGAATGTCGTTTTTAAAATTTACTAAATTAAAGACAGGAGATAAAAAAATGAAATATTTGAAGATTGGATTATTGGTCTTGATCGGAATTTTTTTCCTGGCAGGCTGCAATACATTAGGGGTTGGTATTCAGGGACCGGGAGCACCGCCTCCAAAAACAAAATATCATAAGCCGGGCCCGCCCCCCCATGCTCCGGCCCATGGGTACCGTCATAAACGCCACCACGGTCATGAACTTGTATATGATTCGCAAATAGGTGCCTATATTGTAGCGAATATACCCGAAACCTATTTTGGCAATAATCTGTATATCAGGCTGTCAACCGATGGGAGATGGATGGTCTCCACGATACTTGAAGGAGGATGGCGTGTTGCTGTTGGAAGTGAAGTACCTTACAAATTAATGGAATATAAAGAAAAAAACAAGAAAAAGAAAAAACCCAAAAAGAAAAAATGGAATAAAAAAAAGAAAAATAATGACTAAAACCTGAAATATTTTCAAGGAGGATATATGCTTTCACAAAAACTGCAGGATGCAATCAATTACCAGATAAACCGTGAATTATTTTCAGAATATTATTATCTTTCCATGGCTTCATATTTTAATTCGGCCGGCTTAAGCGGGTTTGAAAACTTCTTTCTTGTCCAGGTGGAAGAAGAAAGATTTCATGCCATGAAAATGTATAATTTTGTAAACGAAAAAGGCGGAAGGGTCTATTTGCAAGCTATTGAAGCCCCTAAAACACAATTTGAATCCGCCCTGGAAGTTTTCAAGCTGGCCTATGAACATGAAAAGCTGGTTTCAAAGCTTATCAATGATCTCATGGATCTTGCGATTAAAGAAAATGATCATGCTGCTAAAAACCATCTGAACTGGTTTGTGGAAGAACAGGTGGAAGAAGAGGCATCCATGGATACCATTTTGAATAAATTAAAACTGATTGGCGGGGAAGGGCATGGTCTTCTCATGCTGGATAATGAACTTGGTCAGCGGGTATTTACCCCTCCTGCAAAATAAGGCTAATCACTTTTTCCAAAATAAAACCCCAGGGCTGATACCTATACAATGGTTTCAGCCCCGGGGTTTTTTACTGACGGCTTAATACTCTATTTAAAAAAGCCTGAGAACTGGTCTTTAAATATCTTTCCTGCCATTTGATCAATCATCTTTTCGATCTGCTTTCTCGCATTTTCAATGGCATTATAGGTTGATGTCTCTTCTCCATGATTTTTCTTTGCATCTTTAAGATGACTTCTGAAAAGCTTATCAATGGGTTTCTGGATTTTATCAATTAGCTTTTCGTCAACTTTTTCCAAATCTTTTGCCATTTTTTCAATAAATTTATCTATATAATTTATTATATTGTGTTTCTTGTTGCGCGGCCTGTAATTTTCAGGGAAAAAGTCTATTATGGAAGGGATCGTATTCTCTTCTTTTGGCAGAATCTCAGATCCAGGCATGGTTTTTACGGTTTCAGCCTGAACTTCGGATGTCATTGCATATGATTTTTGATAAGATATATCTGCCGAGTACATGGCAACCGTGTCATATCCATCCATGGAAAGGGCCTTTGCAACTGCACCCCCCATATCTCCCGCAGTCATTTGCGCAATAACTTGATCAATCCCTTTAACAATGGCTTCTATATCCCCAAGCTCTTCTTCGCTCAAATCCCCAACAACAGAAAATGAAAAACTTTCTCCTGATGTTAAAGTGATTTCTCTTATGTTTTGAGTGACTACGGCCTTTCCTGTTTCTGTTTGCAGAACACCTTTGCTGTCATACATGAAGGCATCAAACTCAGAATATGTATTAGATGTCAATGTAACAAGATCGCCCTCTTTTGTTTGTATGGTCAATCCGGCATCAAGACTTTCATAGGCACTGAGCGACTGTTTTTGGATATAGCTTGAAAACCGGGCATCAGGCAAAGTGTTTTGCCGGGGTAATAATCCTGCCGTTAAAGGCTGATTTGGTATGGTGCTCATCTTGCTCCTCCTTAAATCTGGGCATAACTTTATATTTTAGATAAAATTTTTATCGACAAAAAAAAGAAAAACATTAAAAAAAATATACCGGATTTAATAAAATTTTTAGTTTATTCAGGAATCATTAACTGATATTGATTAAGTTCCTTGAGTAAAATTTTTGGAGGCCATGCAATGGATACTTTTGGATTTACAAAAAAAAAGCTGCTATCGCTTTGCCTTGAAAACCAGCACAGGAATATTATAACCTGGTTATCCGGCTTTTATCAGAAGTTAACCGCCAATCGTGTCAGCCAGATCTCTTTAGATCTTTTTACGCGCCAATATAATGAAATCCTTAACTGGACCAGAATGAATCCTTTTATAAAACCTGAATCCAATAATACAAGATTGTGGCTTGAAAGTATTTCCGATAGAATACACTATCACCGAACTGCCACAGGCAAAACCGTCCGGGACTATGATTTGCTTGAAAAAATTAAGACAAATGATTTAACCTTTTCTTGCAATAAAATTGATTTTAACTGCCACGTGGCCCTGGATGGTTTAAGAAGCCTTTTTAATGTAGGATCTATTTTCAGGACCTGTGAAGCTGCCGGGTTTAAATCTGTTATTCTTGGGAATATTCCTGGAAAAGAACATCCGGGTGTCCAAAAAACCGCCATGGGTGCTCAAAAATGGGTTGAACAGGAAAAGGTAAATGACCTTGCCCAAACTTTGCTTGAAAAAAAAGAAAAAGGATTCCAGATCATTGGTGTTGAAACCATTGAAGGCGCCCGTCCTTTTTATGAAATTTCATGGGAAAAGAACACCATTGTTGTATTCGGCAATGAAGAATATGGGATCTCGTCACATGTCATGAAGACATGCGACAAGTTTATTCATATCCCGATGTTTGGCAGAAAAAATTCCATTAATGTTGCTAACGCAGTCTCTGTGATCTGTTTTCATATTGCAGGATCATTGCGTGGCAAGTAACGCCAAAACCATAGTCTTAAGAAAACCGAAACCGATTGATGGACTGGCTCAACACGGCAGACATTTCCGACAGACTTTCAGCAGACATATTGACTTGTTTACTGCCTTCTGATGTTTCTTCGGAATTTACATTCACATTTGCAATATCATTGGTAACATTATCAGAAGAAACCACGACCTGTGAAAGGTTATTACTGATCTCCTCAATTCCCTGATGGACCTGGGTCACACTTGAAACAATTTCACTGGTACTTTCTGACTGTTCCCTTAAAGAGCTTGTTACAATAGAAACCACATCATCAAGGTCATGAATAATCGATGATATTTCCTTGATCCTTGAAACAGCGTCCCTTGTAGACCCTTGAATTCCCTTAATTCTGTGATCAATTTCACCTGTGGCTTCAGTGGTTTGCTTAGCCAGATCTTTTATTTCAGCCGCAACAACAGCAAATCCCTTTCCTGCTTCACCAGCTCTTGCCGCCTCAATGGTTGCATTTAATGCCAGCAGGTTGGTTTGCTCGGAAATTTCATAAATCGTATCTGTCACCTTATTGATCTCATCTGCGGCAATCCCTAGTTTATTAATGGTTTCCAAGGTTATTGCAACGTTTTCAACAGCCTGTTTTGTGGTTTTATTTGCTTTTTCTGTATTTTGGGAAATCTCTCCTAAGGTTCCGGTCATTTCCTGGGCTGCAGTGGACATGACATTCACCCCGGCCAAAGACTGTTCCGCCGATGCTGAGATGGCGGTCACACTCGTATTCATCTCTTCTACGGCAGATGCAATATTGCCCACTTTATCACTTGTCTGGAATGCGGCTGAATTAAGCTGATCCGAAATAGCGGCAAGTTCTGTGGAAGACGAGGATAAGGTTTCTGCATTCTGTGATAATTCCCCGAACATTACCCCCAGATTTTTAACCATGTGATTTAAAGAGATCGCTAAACCCCCCACTTCATCCTTTTGATCAATATCCAAAACACTTGTTAAATCACCAGTGGCAATTTTTTTTGCAAATTCAGCGCTTTGCTTCACCGGTTTGGAAATCCTGCGGGCAATGTAAAAAGTTAATGCCAGTGAAATCAAAATTGTAATAAAAATGATAGTGTAAATCTTGGTCTTAATCGCCCTAATGTTTGCCTCAAGATCGTCAATATAGACACCAGTACCGGCTATCCATCCCCAGGGTTCAAAAAGTTTGAGATAGGACAATTTTGGCACAGGATTTTCAAATCCGGGTTTTGGCCAGTAATAATTTACAAATCCATGACTATTTTTCTTGCAGACCTCCACCATTTCAGAAAACAAGAGTTTCCCCATCTTATCTTTGGTTTGTGAAAGCTCTTTCCCGTCCAGGGCGGGGTTTATCGGATGCATTACCATCTTACAATCCTCTGATGTGATGACAAAGATATATTCACTTTGATTTGCTCCATAACGGAGCACTTTAATGTCCTGCCGTGCTTTTTTCATGGCATCTTTTTTTGAAATAATTCCGTCAGTTACCTGCTGGTCATATTTTTTCATCAGACTGTAAGACAGATCAATCACATGTTGCAGCCCTGCCTTTCGTTCATCAATGACATTTTTTTCAATAAGCGGCACGATAAATAATGAAATACTCCCCACCAATAACAGTATTGTAACAATGGAAATCATTGCTATTTTGGAAAAAAGACTCCAATCCTTAAATCGCTTAATTTTCATAATCATCAGACCTCAAATTTTTAGATATTAATAAATTATTTAAATGATATTTGGGAAAAACAAAAAATTTTATATGCGATAACATACAAAACCTGCCTTGTAAACATTTAATTAAAAAAATAATTACATGATATTGCGAAAATGGGGATATTCGCTTAAACAAGTGCTTAATACATTTAGAGCATGGAAATTTTTATAGCGATAACGCTGTTTGCGAAGAAAATATCTATTCGCAGAATTCAACAAAAATCGCTTTAGTATTCACAAATCGCTAAGTGAAATCGCTCATCTGAATTTTTTATTTTACTTAAGGTTCCTGCATTTGGATTTCAAGGACAAGACCTTGTGTTTCAATTGTATCACCAGGATATATTTTTTTGCGTTTTCGTGTTTCAATGGTCCCATTTACTTTCACAAAACCATCAACAATCATAAATTTTGCTTCCCCGCCGCTTGATGCAAGGTTTTCAAATTTTAAAAT
>JAGLNZ010000020.1 GCA_023139225.1 Desulfobacula sp.
AAACTAAAAGGAATTGAAATAATGATGGATAAAATACTGGTTGTTGATGATGATGAAGCCATTATAAATTTGTTGGAACAGGCTTTTTCAAGAGCTGGGTATGATGTTAAATCTGCCCAGAGTTCTGAAAACGCACTGGAATTATTACAGAACGAAAAAATTCATGTCATGTTTCTGGATCTGAATATGCCGGGGATGAATGGCATTGAATTATGCAGAAAAATCAGGAAAGATATGCCCATGGCAAATATATTTGCAGTGACCGGGTATGCATCACTTTTCGAGCTTGCAGATTGCAGGGAAGCCGGGTTTGATGATTATTTTAAAAAACCTGTTAATATAAAAATATTGGTGGATACTGCCAAAAATGCTTTTGAAAAAATCAGCAGATGGAAAGAAACCTGAATAAATAAAAGGAATACCAGGTGAAACAGATTGTTGGTGTAGCAGATATGAAAGTGAGTAAAAACCCGGCGGAATCAATTGTAACTTACTCCCTTGGTTCCTGTATCGGGCTTGTCATATATGATCCTGCCGTTAAGGTCGGAGGAATACTGCACTACATGCTGCCGGATTCTTCCATCGATAAGGATAAGGCCGTGGCCAGACCTTATATGTTTGCTGATTCCGGGATACCCAGATTGTTTAAAGCAGCGTATCAACTGGGTGCTGTTAAAAATCGGATGAAAGTATATGTTGCAGGAGGAGCGGAAATCCTTGATCAAAAAGGATTTTTTAATATCGGCAAAAGAAATTACATGGCTCTTAAAAAAATGTTTTTCAAAAACAATGTAATGATCAATAATCAGAATGTCGGCGGAAATACAAACAGGACTGTCAGGGTTGAAATCGCAACAGGGGACATTTATGTAAAAACTTCCGGATCAAAGGAGGTGAAAATATGACAACAATTCAGGAACTTTTAAAAGAGATTAAAAATTTAAAACCGATTCCTGCCGTTGCTAACCAGCTTTTAGCTGTAGTGGATAATCCTGACTCATCAATGGGGGATATTGCCAATGTGATTCAATATGATCCTGTTATGACGGCAAATATTTTAAAAACCTGTAATTCAACTTTTTTCGGACTTAAAAATCCGGCAGAATCCATAAAAGATGCAGTCAATATGCTGGGTACAGACCAGGTGATTGAACTTGTTTTGATGAAATCCGGAGCAAAATCTCTTGCCGGCAGCCAGAAAGGGTATGGATTGGAAAGAGGAGATATGTGGCGGTATTCAGTATCTTCAGCCGTGATTGCAAAACAGGTGGCCATAAAATTGTCTCTGAAAAATAAAAATACCATATTTACATCCGCCCTGGTAAAAGATATTGGCAAAATAGTTTTGGAAAAGCATGTATTTCGTTTTTCAAAAAAAATACAAAATCTTGTTAAAAATAAAAAGTTCAGTTTCAGGGAAGCTGAGAAAAAAATACTGGGTGTTGATCATGCGGAACTTGGGGCCATGATTGCAAAGATGTGGAAGTTCAGTCCAAAAATGATAAAGATTATCAGGCACCATCACTTGTCTGACGAAACCATGATCAAAGATAAGGAAATCGCTGCTGTGTATCTTGCCGACTGCATATGCATGATGGTGGGAGAAGGTGTGGGTTCGGACGGCCTTGCATACCGGTTTAAAGATCAGGTCATGAAAGAGCTTGGTGTTTCAGCCGATGACATTACCATGATTATTGCACAGTTTGGTGTTGACATGCACCAGGTTGAAGAATTGTTACATATAGTTTAAAACTAAAATCCGGGGAAAAAATAATGTCATATTCAATATTGATAGTGGATGATTCACTGCCCATGCGTTCTGTGATAAAAAGGACCTTTAAAGCTGCCGGTTATGGAAAATCCCAATTCCATGAAGCAGCCAATGGAAAAGTTGCACTTGAACTCATGCATAATAACTGGATTGATATTGTAATAACTGATTACAATATGCCTGTCATGGATGGCCTTGCATTTATTAAAAAAATTAAAAAGGACGACCTTTTAAAGGATATCCCGGTTGTTGTCATCTCTACAGAGGGAAATGATACCAGGATCAAAGAGTTCATGGACTGCGGTGCACTGGGATATATCACTAAACCATTCACCCCTGAAATTATCAGGGATTTAATAACCGGTATTCTTGGAGAGGTAAGCTATGATGAAGATTCTGATAACAGCGATGAAGACTTCGATTTCTGAAGTCATGGAGACCATGTTCTATTTACCTGTTGAATTTGGGGAAGAATCAACATTAAGTCAAAGCGGGATGGATAAAAATAAACCCAATATGGCCTGCCAACTGGAATTTTCAGGTGATTTTTCAGGATGCTTTACTTTGTTGATCCCCAAAGACCTTCTTTCTGAAATGACTGAAAATTTTATGGGCGAATCCCGGGAAAATCTTGAGGATGAGCATCTTTGGGGTACGTTAACGGAGATACTGAACATGATCTGCGGTAATACCTTGAGCAAACTAGACTCAAAAGTTCCTTTTAAACTGGATATGCCGAAAGTGATTGATGATTCTAAAATTTCACAAACCCAAATTTTTACCATTGTTGAAACCACTCAATCCATGATGGCAATTAATATAAGTGTGGACTGATTTGAAATTTCAGGAGAGTTTTATATGGCCCCTGGTATAAAAGCGGACATAAAAGTTCTGGTTGTTGATGATTCAGCTGTTGTTAGAAAGGTTTTTTCCGAACAATTGTCTAAGCAGAAAGGAATCACGGTTGTGGGGACAGCCCCAGACCCTTATGTTGCAAGGGATAAAATCGTTAAACTGAAACCGGATGTGATTACCCTTGATATTGAAATGCCCCGCATGGACGGCATAACATTTTTAAAAAAACTGATGAAGCACTTTCCCCTTCCTGTTATCATTGTCAGTTCTTTAACTGCCAAGGGGAGCAAGATTGCCCTTGAGGCAATTTCTCTTGGAGCCCTTGAGGTGATTTCTAAACCCAGTGCTGCTTATTCTGTGGGTGATATGAGTATACAGCTGGCAGAAAAAATCAGAGCGGTTTATGGGGCAAAAATGATTCCCGTCTCTACTCCAAAAACAGAGAATAAGTCAATGGCCGTCATTGAATCAAAGGCCCTTACCGCCACAACAAATAAAATCATAGCCATTGGTGCTTCTACAGGAGGGACAGAAGCCATAAAAAAAGTGTTGACCCGGCTGCCGGCAAATTCTCCCGGTGTTGTGGTTGTCCAGCATATGCCTGCCCAGTTTACAACATCATTTGCAGGGAGACTAAATGAGCTGTGCCAGATGAAAGTTGCAGAAGCAAAGAATGGCGATACGGTTACAAACGGTCAGGTTTTAATAGCTCCGGGCAATTATCATATGATATTCAAGCGGAGCGGTGCCAGATATTATGTAGAAGTTAAAACAGGTCCCCTTGTTCATTACCAGAGGCCTGCGGTGGATGTCCTGTTTAAATCCGTTGCCAGATATGC
>JAGLNZ010000200.1 GCA_023139225.1 Desulfobacula sp.
GTTTTTGTTAATGCCATAAATTCTACTCCTGCAACTAAAATTTGGCTTTTTGTTAAAGTCTTACCTCTAAAATTGTTTGCTAAAATACTTTATTCCCTGTGCACTTGTCAAGTAACTAACCCGAGGATATTAAATATAATCTGAATCAGCCATGGAAATATGTCTTGTTTTAGATTGTTAAATTTTAGATTGTCTGTTATTTTATGTGGTGCGTATTAATACGCAAAAATTTAAATAAATTTATGATAAAAGTCAAATGATTTTAAATGGTTGGTTTTTAGCAATGGAGTGGGGAAATTAATGATAAAAGCACTGACTGCCCTGGATGGAAGATATGCTGCTTTGACGATTGAGATTGCCGATATTTTTTCTGAGTATGGTTTGATTAAGCATCGGGTCTTTGTTGAAATAGAATGGCTTAAATTTATATTGTCCGATCTGAAACTTGCACAACTTGACGATTTAAATGTTGAAAAACTGGATAATATTGCACAAAATTTTAATCTGGAAGATGCCCGCAGAGTTAAGGACATTGAAAAAAAGACAAATCATGATGTAAAGGCGGTTGAATATTTTATTAAAGATAAGCTTGATCTTTCAGGGCTTTCAGAAATCAAAGAGTGGGTTCACTTTGCATGTACATCAGATGATATCAATAATACTTGTTATGCATTGATGCTGCAAAAAGGTAAAGAGATTGCAACTACTTTGTTAAGACAGCTTATTGCCGACATAGAGCAAAAGGCGTTGCTATATAAGTCAATCCCGATGATGTCAAGAACCCATGGCCAGCCGGCAACACCTACAACCGTAGGCAAAGAATTTATAAATTTTGCCTGGCGGATTTTGCAGGAAGCAGATATTATCGATCAAACTCAGGTTCAGGCAAAAATAAACGGGGCAACCGGAAATTATAATGCCCATCATTTTGTATACCCTGAGATTAACTGGATTGAAGCATCTCAACGATTTATTTCTACCCGTTTAAATCTTACCCCCATTCTTTTTACAACCCAGGTAAATCCGAATCATTCCATGGCTTTTGTCCTGCATGCCATGATCAGGGTTGCAGCAACCATCATCGATCTGGACAGGGATATGTGGGGGTATATCAGTCTGGGGTATTTTAAGCAACGGGTCAAAGAAGGAGAGACCGGCTCATCAACCATGCCTCATAAGGTCAATCCCATTGATTTTGAAAACAGCGAAGGAAATATGGGGATTGCCATATCAATGATGGAACATTTAAGTGTTAAATTGCAAAAATCTCGATTTCAAAGAGACTTGAGCGACAGTACGGTTTTGAGAAGTCTTGGGTCTGCATTCGGTTATTTTGCCATTGGTGTGAAAAATGCCTTAAAAGGGTTGTCAAAGGTAGATTTGAATAACAGGGTGATACAAAAAGATCTTGATGATAATCAGGAACTCCTTGCAGAGCCTTTTCAGACTGCCATGAGGGTGTTTGGTGAACAGAATCCCTATGAAAGACTAAAACAGCTTACCCGTGGGCATAAGATTAAGAAAAAAGACCTGGAAAACTTTGTTGAAAACCTTGAAAAAGTGCCGGCAGATTTCAAGAAACGAATGAAGTCTCTAACCCCTGAAACATATGTCGGACTTGCACAAAATCTGGTTGAAATCTATTTTAGCAAAAAATAGAGGATGAATCTGTATGGATAATAAGCCGCAGGAAATTTTGGAAGACCGCCTTGTATTTGCAAAAGAGGATGATAAACCTACAAATGAAGCAGGCCTTAAGGATAAAAAAGACCTGTGGAAAATTTTGATTGTTGATGATGAAGAGGATGTGCACGAGATTACCAGGATTACTCTTAGAGGATATTCTTTTGAGAACAGAGGGGTTGAGTTATTAAGTGCCTATTGTGAAGAAGATGTTAAATTAATTTTAAAAAAAGAACCGGATATTGCTCTTATCCTGCTGGATGTTGTTATGGAAAAGGATAATACTGGGCTTTTGCTTGTTGAGTATATCAGAAAGCAGCTTAATAATTCATCTGTACGTATTGTCTTAAGAACCGGACAGCCTGGGAAAGCACCCGAACAGGAAGTGATAACAAAATATGATATCAATGATTATAAAACCAAACCGGAATTTACGGCTCAAAAGCTTTTTACTACGGTAACAGCCTGTTTAAGGGCCTATGATAACCTTAAAACAATAGAAAAGAACAGTGAGGGCCTTGAGGCAATCATCCGATCCACCGCTAAAGTTTTTAAAAACTCCTCTTTTTCAAAATTTGGCTCCCGTGTTTTAGTGCAGCTGTTGGAGATTTTGCATCTGGACTTTGAATCAGGTATTGACAGTGCCTATCTTGTTGGTATGCCAAACAGCAGTGTTGTTCTAATGGCTGGCACAGGCAGGTTCAATGACCAGGTTGGCACTCGGCTTGATGAATCCATGCCCCAAACTGTTGTTGAAAGGTTTGAAGAATTTGCAAAAACCGGCGGGGACACCTGTATGGATAATGAATATATCGGTATTTTTAAAACCAAGGAAGGATTTATCAGCATCTTATATTTAAACGGGTGTGATGATTTTTCTGCCATTGAAAAAAATCTGGTAAGAATATATGCAAATAATATTGCCATAGGCTTTGATAATATCAGTCTTGCACGAGAAATTATCAATACACAAAAAGAAGTGATATTAACCCTGGGTGAAGTCGTTGAAACCCGTTCGCAGGAAACGGCTCACCATGTTACACGGGTGGCGGAGATATGCTACCTTCTGGCAAAAAAATATGGGATGGATGAAAAAACGTGTGAGATGTTGAGGCTTGCCTCCCCCATGCATGATGTGGGGAAAATTGGTGTTCCCGAGGCCATTTTAAACAAACCGGGCAAACTGACGGACGACGAATTTAAAATCATCCAGGAACATGCGCAAACCGGGTATGAAATTTTAAAAAAATCCAATCGTTCCATTATGCAGGCTGCGGCCATTGTTGCATTACAGCATCATGAGCGGTGGGATGGTTCAGGTTATCCTCAAGGGCTTGCCGGGGAGAATATTCATATTTTTGGCCGTATCGCAGCCATTGCTGATGTTTTTGATGCCTTGAGCCATAAACGATGCTATAAAGAACCCTGGGCCATGGATCAAATTGTTGAACTGTTTAAATCAGAATCCGGAAATCATTTTGATGCAAGTCTTGTGGATATTTTTCTTTCAAATATAAAAGAATTTGAAGGAATTAATAAACGGTTCCCTGAATAAAATTTTATTGGAAATCTTAAACATGACGAGAATGGTAATAAATTGAACCATTGGTTCTATATCGTTCCATTGCTTTTTGCTAATGTTGCTGCAATTCTATAAAAATGGTTCTTTTTCTTTCCAATTTGTAAGATTTGATCTATTTTTTTCTTTTTGACCTATCTTCGTTGAAACCGGTAAGATGCTAAGAATATGGGTATCACAGATTTTTTTCAGAAAGTCAACATGTGGCAAGAAATTTGCTATGCTATCTATATAGATTAAGCAAATAAAATAATATAGACTGAAAATATAAGTGGGTTAAATAAAACAAATACCATAAAATCAAGGAGCAAAGGACTATGATTGTAGGAATTCTCAAAGAGATCAAACCCCAGGAGAATCGTGTGTGTATGACCCCAGCCGGTGTTGATATGATGAAGGCTAATGGCCATACGGTCTATGTTGAAAAAAATGCCGGAGTCGGTTCAGGCTTTGAGGACAGCCATTATATCGAAGCTGGAGCCATGATCCTTGACACACCTGAACAAGTTTATGGTATCTCCGATATGGTCATGCATGTTAAAGAGCCGCAACCCTCGGAATTTG
>JAGLNZ010000201.1 GCA_023139225.1 Desulfobacula sp.
GGCTTGCCACCCAGCAGGGTGCGAAATATCTTGAAAGAACATTTGGCGGAAGAGGATTGCTTCTTGGGGGTGTGACAGGAACGCCTTCGGCAAACGTGCTTGTCATTGGTGGTGGGGTTGTGGGTATTCATGCTGCGCAAGTTGCCTGTGGCATGGGAGCCAATGTTACAATCCTTGATATGAATATTGATCGGTTGCGTTATCTTTCGGAAGTTATGCCGGCCAATTGCAGGCCTTTAATGTCTTCTCCGGCACTGATCAGAGATCTTGTAAAGACGTCGGACCTTGTTGTGGGTGCTGTCCTTGTTGCAGGAGCCAAGGCCCCTAAATTGATCACAAAAGATATGCTTGCAACAATGAAAAAAGGATCTGTAATTGTGGATGTTGCCATAGACCAGGGCGGATGTTTTGAAACCTCCAAAGCGACAACCCATGGTGATCCCATTTTTGAAGTCAATGGTGTTATACACTATTGTGTTGCCAATATGCCGGGTGCTGTTCCTTTAACATCTGCTATTGCCCTGACAAATGCGACCCTGCCCTATGCATTGAGAATAGCCAATAATGGCTGGAAAATCGTTTGTGAGGATATTGGATTTGCAAAAGGTGTTAACTATGTTGGTGACAAGCTTGTATGCAAACCTGTTGCTGATGCGTTTAATATGGATTATACATCCATAGAAAGCCTGTTGTAATATCTAAATATTTATATGAAATATATAAAAAGCGTATGAAAAAATCGTACGCTTTTTATTATTTTGATGAATAATTAATATGCGTTGGTTGGATCTTTGGTATCAAAGCTGTTTAAATACCAGGGAGCTGATTTATACTCCAATTGGCTCAGACCTTTGGTTTCAAGGGAAGTTATGGCAAGCTGAAGTGTGTGGTAATCTATCTCAATATCATCCCATCCAAGGAATTTGAGCCTTTTGTTTGCCTGGCAATGGGACATATCCGGGTTGATTAAACATGCATTCGCCAAGCTTCTTATGAATCCGGGGATCATAGACATTTCAACCCCGTTTTCAATAAGTTTGTGAATTAATTTTTTATCAACCATAGTTGCCATGGAGTATTCCCAATTAAAATATTTTTAGTTTCAGGTCTTTTTTTCAGGAAGTTGTGTTTTGCCTGACATATATTATTCAGGAACAACATAATAGTCAATCTGAGTTATTCGGGATCTTTTTTCTGTATGATTATTCGGAGAGCCTTAAAATGTCCTTTCCGTGATTTTGCTCTTTTAATTCATGAGAAAAACCGTTAAATTACTTTGATTTTCATCCAATTACTCTTGTTTTCTTCGTTGCAAAGGCTATGGCCCTTTTAGGGGGCGGATTTGCTGCATTTTAAAAAAAATATGTTTAACTGTTATATTTTTGTGGCAGATGATATCGTGAGGACGTCATAGGAATCTTTAAGGAGAATAAGTAAATGACAGAAAAAATATCCCCAGAAGATGGAATATCACTTTTAAAACTTGCCAGGGAAAGCATTCTTCATGAGTTTAAAAAAAAAGATAACCAACCTGGATCTTTGAGGGCAAAGGTTTCAACTTTAGTTTTAAAAGAAAACCGTGGAACTTTTGTCAGCTTACATAAAAAAGGGGATCTAAGAGGCTGTATCGGAAATATAGATCCTGTCAAAACAATTTTTGAAGGGATTAAGGATAATGCAAAGCATGCTGCTTTTAATGATACAAGGTTCAACCCACTGTCCTATGAAGAGTTGAAAGATACAATTATTGAGGTGAGTATTCTAACCCGGCCACAAATTGTTGATTACACTGATGCCAAAGACTTAATCACAAAGCTCAGGCCTGATATTGATGGCGTGATGATCAAAAAAGACTATCATAGTGCTACTTTTCTGCCCCAGGTATGGAAACAGCTCAAAGATCCCAAAGCATTTTTAAATCATCTTTGCATGAAAGCCGGATTATCATCAAATGAATGGAAAACAGGCAACCTTAGTATTTTTACATATCAGGTTCAATTGTTTGAAGAGCAGGGTTGATATTTTTTAAAAATAAATAAAACAAAGGTGAGGTGATATATGGCAGTTGATCCAGGATTATTGAAAGTGATATCATCAATGAATAACCTTGATGATTTAAATCGCTTTTTTGAAGATATTTTTACTCCTGCCGAACTCGATGATATTTCTTTGAGATGGAAGCTTCTAAAGGATCTTCACAAGGGTCTGACCCAGCGTAAAATTGCAGAGAAATACGGTATCAGCCTTTGTAAGATTACAAGGGGATCAAAGATTCTAAAAAATAAAGATTCCCTTGTATTAGAAGTATTAAATTCCTATTGATCTGATAGAAGATCCAATGCCAGTTTGGACCATAGTTCCAACTTTAATTGCTCAAGGTTTTTCGTTTTTTCCCATGTAAATTGAAATAGTTCAGAGCCGGGTAGATATTTTTCAGGAGCATTTGTCAGTATCCTGAAAACAGCCCCCAGGTGAACTTTTCCCACACCGGTAACATCCTCACTGATCACTCCTTTAAAGCCTGGATGATCTTCTTTTGGCCTTTGATCAAGTTCTTCATTTAGTTCTCTTTCCATACCGGTAATTAGAATTTGTTTAAAAGAGTCGTTTTGTGTTTCCATATCAATTGGGTTGATATGACCGCCAATACCGATGGACCAAAGGTCATGAAGCCTTTGTTCACTTCCTTGCCGGTTATATATAGCCGTCTTTTCAAAATTTGTGGTTTGAAGGATGATATAGGGAATAATCTGCTTGTAAGAAGTGTCCTTTTCTGCATCCGCACGATTAATAAACTTAAATCCTGCAGCAGAACAATTTTCAATAAACAGATCCAGCTCCAAAGGCACAACGCTTTTTTGCTGTGTCCATGATCTCGGCAGAAGATTTCTTTTAATACATAGTACGCTTTCGTTTTTAGCCACAAATATTATTCCTTTGCTTTTTGATTCGTTATAGATTTTATTTTTTATCACACCCGGGTTGAAAAATGAAAGGTAATTTTCTGTGTTTTAATTGCAGATTTTATAAGCTCTGTGGTATTGGAATATAAAAACCATTTAATTCAGAGGCGCTTATGTTATTCTTAAATAAAGATGCAATTCAAAAAATAGATCAGAATACGATTCAAACAGCTGTTAAACAGGCATACAAACTTGTATTAAATAAAAATTATAATATGCCTGACAGAATGCATGTGCCTGATAATCAGAATACACTTTTATTAATGCCGTGTTTCTCAGAAAAATTTTTTGCCGTGAAACTGGTTTCAGTTTTCCCGGAAGCACAAAAGCATGGACAACCGGCAGTGAATGGGGTGATGGTCCTTTCTGATAATATTTCAGGGCAACCATTGGCTGTCATGGATGGTGCTGCCATTACAGCCGAGAGAACAGGTGCTGTCACAGGGTTGGGGGTCAAACTTCTGAGTCCCGAATCGATACACACTGCCGGTATTTTCGGCGCAGGGGTACAAGGGCTCAGCCAGGCCCGATATCTTTTATTTAACCGTAAGATCAAGACCCTTTATATTTGTGATTTGCAAAAAGAATCTGCAATAAGTATGAGCAGGACCCTGAAACAAGAATACCCGGATGTTGAATATGTAATAACTGAAAATTCTGATAAACTGGTTGAAAAATCCAGACTGATTATTGCAGCAACCACTAGTAGCAAACCTTTGTTTGAAGCAACTGGTGATCTTGTTATGGAAAAAATTTTTATTTCAATCGGTTCATTTCGACCGGATATGCAGGAGTTTCCAAATTCAGTGATTGAAAATGCAGATGATGTTTTTGTTGATACCATGTTTGCTGCTAAAGAATCCGGTGATATTGCCATCCCTTTAAAAGATCATGTCATAACAAAGGACAAGATAAAAGAATTTGCCGGATTACTTGAAAAAAGCGCAATTTCTGAAAACAAAACTATTTTCTTTAAATCAGTTGGAATGGCTTTGTTTGATTTAACCGTAGCTACTGCCATTTATCAGATGGCCAGGAAACATAATATTGGTCAAACACTTGAGTTTTAGTTTGGTATTATTAATTCGAGGAAAAAAATGGAGCGGGAAACGGGATTTGAACCCGCGACTTCGACCTTGGCAAGGTCGCACTCTACCACTGAGTTATTCCCGCTCAGCAAAAGTTTGTTCTATCTACTTTAAAAACCATTTTTTGTCAAGAATAGATTAAACAGAAACAGCTTGAATTTATTGATCTGTAGGCCGTAGAAAATATTTTGTTATGTATTCATAAAATTATGATATAATCATTGGCGAAATTATAGCAGTGGCCAATGATAAAGGGTAGGAAATGGAAATAAAAAACGTACTGGTTACAGGCGGCGGCGGTTTTCTGGGTAAGGCGATTGTTAAAAAGCTTGTGAAACAAAATTTTTCAGTCATTTCTTTTTCAAGAAATTTTTATCCTGATCTTGAAAATATGGGTGTGATGCAGATTCAAGGGGATCTGGCAGATAAAAAAGCTGTTGTAAAAGCCTTTAAAAACATTGATGCAGTATTTCATGTGGCAGCAAAATTTGGAATTTGGGGAAACTTTAAAGATTTTTTTCAGGTAAACGTGACAGGGACGAAAAATGTAATATCTGCATGCCTGGAAAACAATATTAAACAATTGATATATACCAGCTCTCCAAGTGTGATATTTGATGAAAATGACATGGAAAATGTTGATGAAAGTGTTCCATATCCGAAAAAATATCTGGCAGCATATCCGGAAACCAAGGCCATGGCAGAAAAATTAGTGAAAAACGCTGCAAAAAAAGGATTGAACACCATCAGCATCCGGCCGCACCTGATCTGGGGTCCGGAAGCTGACCACGTGGTACAGAGAATTATCAAAAGAGCCAATAAATTAAAAAGAATTGGGCGAAAGGATTACCTGGTGGATACAATTTATGTTGATAATGCTGCGGATGCGCATCTTCTTGCCTTTCAAAAGCTTTTGAAAAATCCTTCATTATCAGGTAATGTCTATTTCGTCAGCCAGGATGAACCTGTCCCTTTTTGGGATATGGCGGATGCTTTGTTAGATGCTGCAGGCTTACCTCCTATAAAAGGGCATGTGTCTGCAAAAACAGCATATATGGCAGGATTGATTTTTGAGTTTGTTTATAAGCTTTTTAACATTAAAAAAGAGCCGCCAATGACACGGTTTGTCGCAAAAGAGCTTGCTACGTCTCATTGGTTTAATATCTCAAAGGCTAAAAAAGATTTGGGATACTATCCAAAGATTTCGACACAAGAAGGACTTAAAAGATTAAAACAATGGTTTTTAAC
>JAGLNZ010000202.1 GCA_023139225.1 Desulfobacula sp.
GTTCATGAAGGTTATTGTTTTTGCGATTAAAGGGTTCAGGGAGGATCGGTGCGATCTTCGGGCATCATCTTTGACACTCTTTACGCTCTTATCAATCGTTCCTGTGATGGCCATGGCATTTGGTATTGCAAAAGGGTTTGGGTTTAAGGAAATTTTAGAAAAACGGGTCCTTGAATTGTTTGCAGGACAAGAAGATGTGATCCAGAATGTTCTTGCCTTTTCAACCAACCTTCTTGAAAAAACAAAAGGCGGCTTAATGGCCGTTTTTGGCATTATCCTGCTTTTTTATTCTCTAATAAAGCTCATCGGACATATTGAAAATGCATTTAATAAGATCTGGTGGGTAAATGATGACAGGCCATTGATTCGAAAATTTACAGATTATATAGCCATTTCAATTACAGCCGGTATCCTGGTTATTTTTTCAAGCAGTGCCAATATTTTTATTACTGCATATCTTGCCAAATTTTTGTCCGATATTTCACTGCCCGGAAATGTCGAAAATTTAATTTCTCTGGGATTTAATATATTTCCTTTTCTGCCTATCTGGATATTGTTTATCTTTTTTTATATTTTTATCCCAAACAAAAAGGTAGATATCAAAGCGGCATTGGCCGGCGGCATAATTGCCGGGACTATATTTCAACTGGCTCAAATGACCTATCTGAAATTTCAAATGGGTGTTTCCAGTTATAATGCCATTTACGGCAGCTTTGCGGCCTTACCTCTATTTTTAATCTGGCTGCAGGCTTCCTGGGCAATTGTTTTATTTGGAGCGGAAGTTGCATTTTCCTGGGAAAATACCGAAGCACTTGAAACCCAGGATATTGATTATGGCAGGATCAGTATTCGTTTAAAGAAATTAATTGTTTTGCGAATCGTTCACCTGTGTGTAAACAGGTTTGCCAATAAGGAAAACCCGGCATCAGATATTGATATCGCATTTGAGATAAAAATTCCGTTAAAAATAGTTAAAGTGTTGTTGGCAAAACTCATCGAATGCCATATTCTTCTGGAGGTGAATGCACCAGACAGCATTGGCTATGTCCCGGCTTCGGATATAGAGTGCCTGACTATTGTTGATGTATTGACTGCGTTTGAACAAAGAGGGGACGATGTTATCCAGGTCGGCGGCACAATAGAATTTGAAGCATTGGAAGAAAGCCTTAATGAGTTTGCCAAGGCATGTAAACATTCCTCAGGAGAAAGAAATTTTAAGGATATTTAAATAGGTTACGGCTCTGTTGTGATGTTGAAGAATTCTTTTATCTCATCTTCTTTTCGTTTCAGTTGATCAATGACCAGCTTTAATACGGATTGATTAACACCGATTTTTTTGGGAGAATTTTTGACTGTAACCGGAACCGGATTCCCGCTATGACCGACACCTGCCTTTTGTGTCAGGTAATCTGCCAGATTAATAATTAAAGCTTGATGCTTGAATTTAATCGGGGCTGACTCGGGATTATGATGGAACCTGCAGGGCAGCATAATAGACTGGGGAAAATTCCATCGTTTCATTAGAAGAGCTGAAAGTATGGCATGATCCAATTTCAAGATGGCATTTTCAGCAAAATACAAAGGTTTTTTTTTCTCCATGGCAAATTGCCTGACTTCCCGGTATTCATCCTTAAAATATACTGCAAAAATAACCTTTCCCATATCATGGAGAAGCCCGGGAATAAAAATTTTGTTTGCAATCCCGGGATTAGTTCTTTTTGCAAGCTCTTTAGAAACGGTGGCCACACCGATACCATGTATCCATAAGGCTTTCATATCAAGACTTAGCCCCGATTTATCGGTAAAAGAGGACAAAATCCCCATGCCAAGCGCAATGCCGATAATTTCATCAAAGCCAATAACTGTAATGGCTCTTTTTATGGTTTCAACTTTTGTTTTTTGTGCATAATAAATGGAGTTGGAAAGTTTTAATAACTTGTTTGTCATTCCCTGGTCATAGGATACAATTTCTGCAAGTTCTTCTGTTGTTGTTTTCTGATCCGATGCAACACTGATGATTCTATCAACAACAACCGGGAGAGTTGGCAGATCACTCTCTTTTTTCTGAATCATTTTTAGAATTTTAGTTTTTATTTCCATTTATTCCTTTGCATAGGTATTAAAAGAAACTTTGTGAAACTGCAAAGAATCTTTTGTATGGCCTTTTTTTACTTCGTCAGGATATCCTATCGCAATGATTGATTCAACCATTATATTATCGGGTATTTTCAAAAGTTCTTTAACATAGGTATCAGCACTTTTACCATGTTTATGCTCTCTTTTCCTGATTTGTATCCAGCAGCTGCCAAGACCTATGTCATGAGCGGCTATATGGATAATGACAGACGCAATGGATGCATCTTCAACCCATACATCACTTTTAGATGCATCTCCACAGACTGCGATTCCAAGGGAAGCTTCTTTTAAAAAACCTGCCCCGTGGGGTTTGGCTTTGGAAAGTTTTTCAAGAAGGTCTTTGTCTTCAATAACAATAAATCGCCAGGGGTTTATACCTCTTGAAGAAGGTGATCTTAAACCTGCTTCAATAAGTAAGTTTATTTTTTCTTTTTCAACTGGTTTACTCTTAAATTTTCTAATACTTCTTCTAGTTTCAATCAGATCTAAAAACATGAGACTATCCACTCAAAATTAATGAAAACGGCTAATATTAATATTGCCCTGCAATTGCATTTCATCGAATTTTTTTCTTAACATTTGTTTAAATTTATTCCGACTCAAAGGCCATAACAAGAGTAATCCAAAAATATCGGTGACAAGTCCGGGTGTGATCAATACAACGCCTGCAATGAATATAATTACGGCATCAATCAATTCTTCCGCCGGCATGAGGCCCTGACTCAAATTTGTTCTAAGTTTCATCATGGTGTTCATGCCTTCCATTCTGGCAAGCCAGGCCCCTAGAAACCCTGTTAGAATAACCAGTAAAATCGTGTTAAGGCCTCCGATAACGGTTCCGATTTTTATTAATAGATAAAGCTCAATGACGGGAATCAGGGTAAAACATAAAAATAATTTCAAAAGCATAGTATTGCTCCTCGTTGATTTAGATAACATTCACATAATGATACCTAAACTTTTTTTGTCAAGTGTTTTGCATTACCCTTTGGATGACCTGCATTAGCATTTTTGCATCAATGGGTTTTGAGATATAGTCATCCATGCCGGCATTAATAAAATCTTGACGATCTCCGTGCATGGCATGAGCGGTCACAGCAATAATCGGAATATTGTTTCCTGAAGAACGGATGGCTTTTGTTGCTCCAAATCCATCCATTTCAGGCATGGAGCCATCCATCAGGATTATATCGAAGTTGTTTTCCCGAACAGCTTTTACAGCTTCGTTCCCATTGGACACAATAGATAGAGTGTGGCCCATTTTAATCAAGAGTTTTTCCAGCACTTTTTGATTTACAATATTATCTTCTGCAACAAGAATATTGAAAGGGTGTTGTTTCCCGGTGTTTGTTTTTTCTTTTACATCTTTTTTTGAATCGGTCACAAGTTTTTCATTCCCATATTCAAACAGGGCTGTAAACCAGAAATTAGATCCCTTGCCAACATCTGAGTCAACACCTATATCACCCCCCATCATTTCAACAAGCTGCTTGGCAATATTGAGGCCAAGTCCTGTACCACCATATTTCCGGGTCATTGAAACATCGGTCTGGGTAAAAGATTGGAAAAGGTTTTTTTGCTTGTTTTTAGCAATTCCAATGCCTGTGTCTTTTACTTCAAATAAAATATTAATTTGTGTGTTATCTTTTTCCTGAACCCTGGCTGATACTTTAATAAAGCCTTTTTGTGTGAATTTAATGGCATTCCCTGCAAGATTTAAAAGAATTTGTCGTAACCGGCTCGGATCGCCTTTTAATAAAACAGGAGAATTTTCTTCAATTGAAAAGTTTATATCAAGATCATTTTCATTTTGCTTTAAAGCCAGAATATTTTTTACACCATCAAATACATGCTCAAGGTTGAAATCAATGTTTTCAAGTTCAATCTTTCCAGCCTCGATTTTAGATAGATCCAGGATATCGTTAATGAGGGCGAGTAAAACTTGAGCACTGGATGTAATCGTATCAATATATTCCTTTTGCTCTTTTGTAGAGTCAGCGTCGTAGAGAAGCTGTGTCATGCCCAGGATGCCATTCATTGGTGTTCTGATTTCATGGCTCATATTGGCAAGGAAGGTACTTTTTGCAATACTGGCAGAAGCCGCTTCAACCGCCATTACATTAGACCGCTCAATGGTTTGTTCAAGAGCGGTATTGGTTTCATCAAGCTCTTGAATTTTATTTTCAAGAGCTTGATTTGAGTCTTCCAGTTTATGAATAAGTTTTTTATTTTCTCTTGCTACAGAAAATGAGTTCTTAATCGCATGGTTCATTATCCGTACACTGGACATTAGAATAAAAAGAAAAAAGAAGATTAGAAAACTCATCATATGCGCACTTGGCTCGGAACGTAATGCAAAATGAATAGCAAGGGGAAAGGCAGCACATAATACATATGGAATAATGACCCGCAGCAAAGAAGAATAGATGCTCACAGCACCCGTAATGACACCGGCGGTCATAAATGCCAGAAAAATCTGGTGGGCATATGACTCAGGCACAAATAGCAGTATTCCCGACAATCCCCATAATAGACCGCTTAAGACAAGAAAGAATGTAAAATAATTGGCCCATGGTTTTAGATTTGAAAGATTATGTTTGTTTTTTCTGAATTTTTGAATTAACACGTACCGGGGAACCAAAGCAAAAATATTTAAAATAAACCAGAAAATTATTATGGGGTGTGGTATTTTATCCCATAAAATGATCGATAGGGTGACAGCACATATGGGAGTAGCAATAAGACCGGTATTATTTTTATATAGAAATTTTACCTGTTGGTTAAATACCCAGTCATTTCCCATAACCTTATTCAAAATAAAATAGCCTTTTTTATCCGGATTGTTTATTTTTTATAGTCTTGACATATCCAAAAAATAAAATCAATTTTTTGCAGTTTTTATTTTTAATATGAGAAAAAATCCAATCAATCCCATAATAAAACATAGAACTTGCCCCATAGTGAAATTATACCAAACGTAATTCAGGTGGGCATCGGGCTTTCGAACAAATTCAATAACAAATCTTATTAAAGCGTATCCAATCAAATATAAACTGAACATAAGGTGTTTGAACGTTTTTTCCCGGCGGATCATCCATAAAATGATAAATAGAACAATACCTTCAAAAAATGCTTCATAAAGCTGGGAAGGATGTCTTAACGTATGGGTTGGATCAGTTGGAAAATACATGCCCCAGGGCAGGGTGGTTGCCTTTCCGTAGAGTTCGGAATTAAAAAAATTGCCAAGCCTTCCAAATGTATACCCCAATGGTACGGCAGGGCACAATAGATCTGAAAAATCCCATATAGGGACACCTTTTTTTTTGCAGAAAAAATAAACAGCTGCAACAACACCTAAAAGCCCCCCGTGATAGGACATTCCCGAAATCCCTGTAAATGTGAATCCATTGTACAAATCAAAGGGTAAGAAGATATTTAAGGGATGTTGGATATAATATTGAAAATCATAGAAGAGGACATAACCGAGCCGCCCGCCGAGAAGAACCCCGATGGCGGCCCATATAATGAAATCATCCAAAAGGGTTATATTCAGGGCGAATGTTTCAGTCTTGAGCCTGTATTTTATTAAAAAGTAAAAAGTTGCAAAGGCAAAAATATACATCAAGCTGTAATATCGAATTCCAAAGCCGTTTATTTGGATAAAATACGGGCTGATTTTATAGGGTATCTGGCTCCACCAGTTCATATCAGGTTGTCAAAATTTTTTGGTTAAATTGTATCTTCATAAATTCGTGTGATAATTTCCTTTAAAAGTTTTGCAGCAACCATGGATGTCATTGAAAAAATATCCCTGTCAGGATTGTATTCAACAATATCAGCACCTATGATTTTTCCTTTAACTTGATGAATAATATCAATGACCTGGCGAGTGGTCATTCCTCCGGGTTCATGATGGGAAACACCAGGAGCAAAGGCAGGGTCCAGACAGTCTAAATCAAGGGATAGATATACAGGCCCTTCAAATTCAAGCTCATCCAACTGAATGTTTCCATCTTTCATTTCCATAACTTCTACGCCAAATTTTTGAGCTTGTTCCCGCTGAAGACCGTTCATGGTTCTGATGCCTACCTGGACAAGTCTTGCAGCCAGCTTTTTTTCCATTATTCTTGCAAAAGGACAGGCATGGGAATGGATATTTCCCTTAAGGCTGTCATACAGATCCGGGTGGGCATCAAGATGAAGGATGTTAAGGTGATCATACTGTTGCGCATATGCTTCTATGATGGGAAAGGTGACAGAGTGGTCTCCACCAAGGCAGATCAGATGACAATTTTTGTTAAGAATATTTTTAACCGAATTTGTGATCCTAGTAAAATCATCCGTGTCCTTTTTAAAATCAATATCTCCCAAATCGTATAAATTTTTGATAGATCCAAGATCTAAACCTTTTTCCGACCAAAGGTTGGAGGATTCTGAAAAATAGCTTTCCCTGATTCGTTTAGGTGCAAGAGAAGGGCCTTTTAAAAAGGAGGAGTTTTGGTCAAATGGAATTCCTAAAATACAAATGCTGCCATTTTGAATGTTTTTTTTTGCCGGCCTCATTTTTTCCTTTTATTATATGGTTTTCAGAGCAGTATCCGGGTCCCAAATGTTTTTGATATCTTTTCTTTTAACAGATTCATTGATGATATCAAGGAAAGAATTTCTTGATATCTCACAGGCTCCCATGCTGAGAAGGTGAGTTGTCGTCACCTGACAGTCAATAAGGTCAAAGGAATACTTTTTTAAATGGTTTGCAAGAGCAACCAGAGCAATTTTGGATGCATCACTTTCAAAGGAAAACATGGATTCACCGAAAAAAGATCCGCCAAGGCAAACGCCATATAATCCTCCGACTAATTTGTTTTTTTTCCAGGTTTCAATAGAATGGGCATATCCCATGTTATGAAGTTTGATATAAGAATCTATCATTTCATCCACAAGCCAGGTGCCTTCATGCTCATTTTTTCTTGGTTTTGCGCAGGAACGAATGGTTCGCTCAAATGCATTGTCCACTGTAATAGTTAAAAAGTTTTTTTTAATTTTTTTATTCAGACTTTTAGAAATATTAACATTTTTGGGAAATAGTACAAGCCTTGGATCGGGTGACCACCAGAGAAAAGGCTCGTCCTTTGAAAACCAGGGGAATATTCCGTTTTTATAAGCAAGTAAAAGTCTTTTGGAAGAAAGATCTCCCCCGATACATAAAAGTCCGTCTGATCTTGCAAGCCAGGCCGGTGGGAAATCTAATCTTTTTGATAACCTGAAAAGGGGCATTCAGCTCTTAAAAGTAAAATTAAGCTTATTATTCTTAAGGCCAATTGAAATTTTGCCGCCATTTGCAAGTTTACCAAAAAGAATTTCATCTGTGAGCTTATCTTTAATTGTTGTCTGGATAATCCTTGCTAAAGGCCTGGCGCCGAATTTAGGGTCATAACCCTCTTTTGCAAGAAATGATCGAACTTTTGCAGAATAGGTCAAAGCAGTCTTTTTGACTTTGAGCATTGATTTAAGCTCTCTCATATTTTTATCAACAATCATTTCCATGACCTCGACAGACAGATGGTTAAACTGGACAATACCATCAAGCCGGTTCCGAAATTCAGGGCTGAATGCCTTTTTGACTGCTTTTAAACCTTCTGAATCAACATTTGCTGACTGGGAGCCGAATCCAATGGCGTTGGCATTCATTTCCCTTGCACCGGCATTGGACGTCATGATGATAATAACATTTCTAAAATCTGCTGATTTGCCGCTGTTATCTGTCAGGGTAGCATAGTCCATGACTTGTAAAAGAATATTAAAAAGATCCATATGGGCTTTTTCAATCTCGTCGAGCAGCAGAACCGAGTGAGGATGTTTCCTGATACTATCCGTCAGGATGCCGCCCTGATCAAATCCGACATACCCGGGAGGCGCCCCGATAAGTCTGGAAACAGCATGCTTTTCCATGTATTCACTCATATCAAATCTTAAAAATTCTATTCCCATATGATGGGCAAGCTGTTTTGCGACCTCTGTTTTACCAACGCCGGTGGGTCCCATGAAAAGGAAAGAGCCAATGGGGCGATCCGGTGCAGCCAGTCCTGCGCGTGATCTTTTAATGGAAGTAGTCAGGGTTTCAATGGCATTATCCTGTCCAAATATAACTTTAAAAAGTTTTTTTGGCAGGGATTCCAGGTTGGCCTTGTCTGTGGATGTAACACTTGTGACGGGTACTTTGGCAATTTTGGCAACAATTTTTTCAATATCTTTGGGACTTACGGTTTTGCGTTTACCTTTTCCCTTCAGCCGTAGATAAGCACCTGTTTCATCAATAACATCAATGGCTTTGTCCGGCAAAAGCCGGTCATTAATGTATTTATCCGAGAGATAGGCTGCAGCTTCGATCGTCTCGGCCGAGTATGTCAAGCCGTGATGCTTCTCATAGTAAGGTTTAAGTCCGTTCAGGATTTGAGTTGTCTCTTGGATGGAAGGTTCTGAAACTTCAATTTTTTCAAATCTTCTTGAGAAAGCCCGATCTTTTTCAAAATGGTTTTTATATTCTTCATAGGTCGTAGTGCCGACACATTTAATATCCCCGGAAGAAAGAGCCGGCTTCAAAATATTTGAGGCGTCCATGGAACCACTGGTGGTTGCACCCGCTCCAACAACCGTATGGATTTCATCGATAATCAGCAATGCATTATCTTTGGATTCAAGGGCATCAATAACGTCTTTGAGACGTTGTTCAAAGTCTCCTCGATATTTTGTTCCTGCAAGAAGAGCCCCCATATCAAGGGAGAACAGTTCACAATTTTCCAAAAGGTCTGGTACTAGTTTGTCATTTATCTGTATTGCAAG
>JAGLNZ010000203.1 GCA_023139225.1 Desulfobacula sp.
ATTGGTGGAAATGGTGACAGCGCCTCTTTGTCCCGCATTGGCAACGATTTCAGCCTCTGCTTTATGATGTTTTGCATTCAAAACAGTATGTTTGATGCCTTTTTTCTTGAGTTTTTTGCTCATATCCTCGGAAACATCAATGGAAATAGTTCCCACAAGAACGGGCTGGCCCTTTTTAGAAAGCCTTATGATTTCTTTTATGGCGGCCTCATATTTTTCTTTTTTTGTTTTGTATATCAGGTCGGGATGATCTTTGCGGATCATTTCCTGATGGGTTGGGATTACCAGGACATCAAGGTCATATATTTTTTTAAATTCAGGCGCTTCAGTCTCAGCCGTACCGGTCATACCGGATAATTTGTTATACATCCTGAAATAATTTTGAAATGTAATGGACGCAAGCGTCTGATTCTCATTTTCGATTTTAACATTTTCTTTTGCTTCAAGAGCCTGGTGAAGTCCTTCGCTATAACGCCGGCCCGTCATTAAACGCCCTGTAAATTCATCAACAATGACCACCTGGTTGTTTTTAACAATATAATCCGTATCCCGTTTAAAAAGCGTATGTGCCTTCAGTGCCTGGTTTACATGATGGAGTATTTCTATGTTTGCCGGATCATATAGATTATCCACTTTAAGAAGGTTTTCACCCTTGGCAATGCCGGTTTCTGTTAAAGAAACACTTTTTGATTCTTCATCAAGTGTATAATCCGTGTCTTTTTTAAAGGCCGGGATAATGGTATTGACATGGGTATAAAAATGGGTGGATTTTTCAGCCGGCCCTGAAATGATTAAAGGTGTTCTTGCCTCATCAATAAGAATACTGTCAACCTCATCCACAATGGCAAAATTTAACTCTTTCTGGGCAAGGGATTCTATGTCAAATTTCATATTGTCCCTTAGATAATCAAACCCGAATTCATTATTTGTGCCATAAGTGATATCGGAACCATAGGCTACTTTTCTTTCCTGATCATCAATATCATGGATAATGGCACCAACGCTTAATCCTAAGAAATTATAAATTTTGGCCATCCAGTCGGCATCACGCTTGGCCAGGTAATCATTGACGGTGATAATGTGAACCCCTTTTCCTGATAAGGCGTTAAGGTAGGCAGGAAGGGTGGACATCAAAGTTTTTCCTTCACCGGTTTTCATTTCAGCAATGCAGCCCTGGTGAAGTGCAATACCGCCAATGAGCTGAACATCAAAATGGCGAAGTCCAAGGGTTCTGACAGAGGCTTCCCTTACCAGGGCAAAGGCAGAAGGTAAAATATCATCCAAAGCTTTCCCGTTTTTAACTTTTTCTTTGAATTCTATTGTTTTTTGGGCTATTTGTTCATCAGACAATTTCTGCATTTCAGGCTCAAGTTGATTGATTTCGTCAACAATCGGTTGAAGCTTTTTTAGAATCCGGTCATTGTTAGATCCAAAGATCTTCATAAAAAAATTGAATACCATAGTATAGTGTACCTATTCTTAAAATATAAATATTTAATGTCCAATTGAAATATATAAGCATTAATTTGGTAAATTAAAACAAAAAATTCAAATAATTTTTTTGTTTGGGAGAAAAACAAAAAAGCTGAAAGATGCTCATGGACACAGAAAAATAATATAGATTAGTTTAGAATGTATTTTAAAGGATTGACAGGTGTTCCGTTAATTCTGACTTCATAATGAACATGGGGGCCTGTACTTCTTCCTGTGTTGCCCAGAAGCGCTATGACATCCCCTCGTTTGACTTGTTGACCCGGTTTAACCATAATTTTTTTCAAATGCCCGAATTTAGTCACCCGGCCATGGCCATGGTCAATTACAATCAGATTGCCGATGTACATTTTCCTGGCAGCATAAGAGACTCTGCCATTGGCTGTTGCAATGATTTTTGTTCCACTTTTATTTGAGATATCCAGGCCTGAATGAAATTCTTTTCGTCCGGTAAAAGGGGATTTCCGATAACCGAATTTTGATGTAATCCATCCGTCAACCGGTCTTATGGAAGGCGTGGAAGCCAGAAGGTTTCTTTTTTGTTCAAGCATTTTAATCAGGTTTTCAAAATCAAGGGCTTGTTTTTTGGCTGCAAGGTTTGTCTGGTTCACCTGTTGGTGCATTTCACGCATCAGATTATTATGCTTTTCCTCTAAAGGAATATCCTGGTCAAGCTCATCTCTCGGGATGCCGCCGATACCGATCAAGCCGCTTGAATCGCTGGTTTGTTGAATGTCTGCGATAAGTCTTACTTTATCCTCAAATATGGATAGATTATCAACCTGTTTTTTTAATACTTCTATTTCACCGGCAAAACTCTGGATTTGAGTCCTCTGGCTTTTGATTTCGTTGTTTTGTTTAATAATGGTTTGATTTAAAACTATATTGTTAAATGATATTTTTTTAATCCGCAAGTAATCGTATCCAATAAAGGATACTCCACCAATGGCAGAAATAACAACGAGAATTATAAACCCTAGTATAGTTTTGTGGATAGAAAATTCTCTGATATCAGAAGTGGCGCCGGAATGAAACCATATTTTAATTCTTTTTCTCATTATAACCCTTCTTAGTTAGATATTTTTTATATGTCAAGTATAATATTCATTACAAAGGCCCTTGAACCAAATTCAATCCTGTTTTTTCGTCTAAATCAAACAATATATTCATGTTTTGAACCGCCTGACCTGCAGCACCCTTTATGAGATTGTCAATGGCTGAAACAATAATGATCTGGTGACTTGTTTTATCAAAGTGAAATCCAATATCGCAGCTATTAGTCCCTTTAACATGAGAAATTGCCGGATACATGTTCTTGTCAAGTATTTTTACAAAAGGCTCATCACCATAATAGGAAAGATATGTATTTCTGATTTCATTTTCACTCACATTGTTTGCTGCCTGAACATAAATCGTTGACAGCATTCCTCTGGTTAAGGGTAACAGGTGCGGAACAAAAGTGATGGCTATCTTTCCCTGCCGGGAATACTTGCTCAAAACTTCATTGATTTCAGGAGTATGCCTGTGGTTTCCAATCTTATAGGCATTGAATGATTCATTGACTTCGCAAAAATGGGTGGAAGGCGACAGGGATCTCCCTGCACCGCTTACACCGGATTTTGAATCTGAAATAATATTGTCGGGCCGGATCAACCCCTCTTTTAAAAGGGGGATCAACGGCAATAGAATGCTTGTGGGATAACAGCCCGGGTTCCCGACAAGGTTTGATGTTTTTATCTTGTCCCTGTATATTTCGCTGAGGCCATAGACACTCTTTTTTAAAAGATGCTTTGAGGTATGTTTCTGGTAGGCGGATTCATATGCTGCAGCATTAGTGAACCTGTAATCGGCAGACAGATCAATGATTTTTATATTATGTTCCAGCAGCGCTGGTACAACCTTCATTGATACTTTGTGCGGCAGTGCTAAAAACATTACATCTATTCTTTGGGAAAGTGAACTAATATTTAAATCCTCACAAATCAGGTTCTCAAATCCCGCCTTTTTAAATCCTCTCAGGGAAGGGAAAATATTTGTCAAAGATTGACCTTTATAACTGTTTGAAGTGACAGCACACAATGTAGCTTTTGGATGATTGGAAATCAGTTTAACAAGTTCAACGCCTGTATACCCTGATGCTCCTGCAATGCCCACCTTAATCATATGGTTCCTTATTATCTTAAAATTTTTTACAAACCTTTAG
>JAGLNZ010000204.1 GCA_023139225.1 Desulfobacula sp.
TTCTTTGTTAATAATACCTGATATCATTTCCCAGTCCCCTTTTGCAAGGCCCGCACCGATTTTTGGATACCCGATTCTCTGATTTGTAAAATCATTCTTTATCCTGGCAAAGAGTTTTCGGACAGCGCCATAATCGACCAGCACACCATGGCCTGAAAAATCATATTGGGTATATCCGTTAACAATAATGAAAATACTGCCGTTTCTTTGAATGCGTGCCTGGGAGTATTTGCCTAGTTTTCCCTGATCTCCCATCCCTGTTTTCAGATCAGCTTGATAAGCCTCGGGAAAGTTATCTCTGATCAGTTTTGCTATACCCGCTCCCATGGTGCAAAAGCAGTTGCAACCGTGGATGATGACATCAAACCGTCCGGTCATAGCAAATTGAATCAAATCGCCTTTTAATATATTCATCATTGAATTAGCCTTCAGTTAATACTACCAGTTAACATTATCGGATGCAAAAAATGTTCCTTAAAAGGAATCGATCATTCGTTTGAGTTGATATTTTTGTATAAGTCAGGCAAATGAGGAGATAGCTCCATGTTTATCAAGCAAACAATACGACATTGTTCATGTGATAAACGTCAAAATTATCCATACCCATGTCAAAAAAAGAATGATATTGTCATGAAAAATATTCGATTTTTAAGTGATGAGTGATGACATTTAATTAAAATGATGAATATTAAATTTTTAAGCAAAACTAAAAAAGCGGACCATAGCCCGCCTTTTTATATAAATTTAATGAAAAAAATACTAAGAAGTTATCAATATAAAATCTGGCTTAAAAACAGTTTGGTTCTGTCATTCTGAGGATTGTTGAAAAACTCTTCAGGTTCGTTTTCTTCAATAATCTCTCCTTCATCCATAAAAAGAACCCTGTGCGCAACACTTTTTGCAAACCCCATTTCGTGGGTGACAACAATCATGGTCATTCCATCTTGTGCCAGGCTTATAATAACATCAAGAACCTCTTTTACCATTTCAGGATCAAGGGCTGAAGTCGCCTCATCAAAAAGCATTATATTGGGTTTCATGCAAAGACTTCGAGCAATGGCCACCCTCTGCTGTTGACCACCGGATAACTGTCCCGGGAATTTTGCAGCCTGTTCTGCAATCTGAACTTTCTCAAGATAATACATTGCTATTTCAACAGCTTCTTTTTTGGGTACTTTTCTAACCCAAATAGGTCCAATTGTTAAGTTTTCAACAATTGTAAGATGGGGGAACAGATTGAAATGTTGAAAAACCATTCCAACTTCAGATCTTACTTTTTCAATGTTTTTAAGGTCCTTGGTAAGTTCAATACCATCAACGATTATTTGTCCTTTCTGGTGTTCCTCAAGCCTGTTTATGCATCTTATAAGTGTTGATTTCCCCGATCCGGACGGACCGCAAACCACAATAATTTCTTTCTTTTTAACAGTGATATTAATATTGTTTAAAACATGGAAATCACCGTACCATTTATGCATATTGATAATTTCAATTACTCTATCTTCACTTGAGATGTCTTCTTTTTTAGTTTTTTCTTTGCTCATAAATAATCGCTTTATAAAAAAGAGTGTTAATAATTATTATAAACCTGTATCAAGTTCTTTTTCAAGCTTTCTGCTATAGTTAGACATAAAAAAGCAGCATACAAAATAAATGATTGCTATAAATATATATGCTTCTGCTGAAAATCCCATCCATTTTGGGTCTGACAAGGTTGACTGTGTTGTTTTTAATAAATCATATAATCCGATGATAACAACAAGTGATGTATCTTTAAAAGCAGAAATTAAAACGCTGACAGAAGGCGGAATAACAATTTTTAATGCCTGGGGCAGAATAATCAGTCTCATGGTCTGCAAATAATTTAGTCCAATGGAGTCAGCAGCTTCAAACTGACCTTTATTCATTCCCTGTAAGCCACCCCTGACAACCTCTGCAATATATGCTGCCGTGAACATGATAATGGCAACCTGGGCTCGTAAAATTCCATTTATTGAGACCCCTTCCGGCAGAAATAATGGAAAAACTACGGAAGACATGAATAATAAACTGATTAAAGGAACACCCCGTATCAGTTCAATATAAAAAACGCAGAATGTTTTAATAACCGGCATTTTAGATTGTCGGCCCAGGGCCAGAAGAATACCTAAAGGATATGCTGCGGTTAAACCAAAAACTGACAAAAGCAAGGTAAGGATTATCCCGCCCCATCTTTCAATATCTACAGATTCAAGCCCTAAAACGCCACCCTTTAACAATATTCCCATAATAACTAATGAAATAATCCAGGAATATCCAAGAAATGCATTCCAGTAATTTCTATTTCTACTGATTATCAGTAATGATACCAGCAGGAAAATAGCTGTTATAGGACGCCACAAGATATTCTGGGGATAAAATCCAAAAAGAATAATTTTATAATTACTTGAAATAACAGACCAGCATGCGCCGCCTGTTTCCCTGCAGTTAGAATCCGGAAGCCAGCAACTGTCTATTAAAGCCCATTTTAAAAAAGGAATAATTGAAAACCATAAGATACTGATAATAATTATGGTTAGAATGGTATTAAAAGGACTGGAAAATAAATTTTCCCTGATCCATCCCAGTACACCAACACTTGATATTGGCGGTTTAATTATCTCTTTATTTTCATTTTTTGCATGTAATTCCATAAAAACCTGATTTTACAATCATTACCTTTCCACTATTGCCATTTTTTTATTATACCAATTCATAAAGGCAGAGGTTGATAAACTGAAGATAAGATATACAATCATGATTAACATAACTCCCTCAATCGCCTGTCCTGTCTGATTAATTGCAGTCCCTGCAACCGAAACAAAATCCGGATATCCAATGGCAACGGCAAGAGAGCTGTTTTTTGTTAAATTCAGCATCTGGCTTGTTAATGGAGGGATAATAACCCTTAATGCCTGGGGCAGAATGATTAGATTTAAAACTTGTCCGGGTTTTAAACCGATAGCCATTGCAGCTTCAGTCTGCCCTCTATTGACTGACTGAATGCCGGCTCTTACGACTTCAGCAACAAAAGCTGCCGTATATAAAACAAGCCCTAAAAGAAGTGCTGCAAACTCAGGACTAATCGTTAATCCGCCTTTAAAGTTAAATCCTTTTAATACAGGGACACTCATATCCGTCGGAGTCCCGCCAAGCAACCAGCACACAAAGGGAAATCCAATTATCAAAATTATGGAAGTAAAAAAAACAGGGAATGGCCTACCCGTTAAATCCTGCCTTTTTTTAGCCCATTTTTTTAAGAAAAATATAACAATAACGGCAATGATTACAGCAATTGCCATATATTTATAAACAGGATGTGTTTGTGGAATTCCAAAGATTAGTCCTCTGTTACATAAAAACAAACCGTTGAATGGACTTAAAGCCTCTTTGGGCGAAGGCAGCATTTCATAAAAAAAGGCATACCAGAAAAAAAGTTGTAATAAAACCGGTATGTCCTGAAATAGTTCAATATATCCGGCAGCACATTTATTAATCAGCCAGTTTTTTGATAATCTGGCTACCCCTATAAATGACCCTAACATAACAGTCAGGAGGACCCCGATAAATGAAACCAGCAGGGTATTTAAAAAGCCGACCCAAAGGGCTCTTGCATATCTGTCTGCCGCTGAATATTCAATTAAGGATTCTCCAATTTCAAAAGCTGCTTCATTATTTAAGAATCCAAATCCCGTAGCAATTGATTGCCTTTCCAGATTGGTCATTGTGTTGGAAACCAGGTACCATGCGACAAAAGCAAATAAACAAGCCGCTCCAATCTGATAAACTATGGATCGTTTATCAGGATCATACCAGAACGATATGTTTTCAGAAATTTTATTATTAATAGCTTTATTCATTATACTTTTTAAATACTTTCAAAAAAATTATGGTGCAATTTTCATTGCACCATAATTAAATGCAAAGTCGTGGTTTATTTGAATGGAGGAGAGTACATTAAACCGCCATCTGTC
This sequence comes from Desulfobacula sp., assembly GCA_023139225.1. Taxonomy (GTDB): domain Bacteria; phylum Desulfobacterota; class Desulfobacteria; order Desulfobacterales; family Desulfobacteraceae; genus Desulfobacula. The sequence goes on from JAGLNZ010000204.1 coordinate 3,993, forward strand.
CAAAGTGCATTAAGCCCTCTTTCTATACCAAGCTGAGTATTCACACCAACGTTTCTTTCAAAAATTTCGCCATAATTACCAACCATTTTAATGATGTTGTAAACGAACTTTTCATCAAGACCAAGGGCTTTACCATTACCTTCTGTAGCACCTAAGAATCTTTTAATTTTAGGGTCATTGCTTTTCAGCA
>JAGLNZ010000205.1 GCA_023139225.1 Desulfobacula sp.
TCAGCATTTCATCAACATTTTTAGAAGTAATCCCAAATTCTTCAGCATTTATTAAAGCAAGTACGGAATAATTAACAATATCTTTCCACTGGTTATCTCCGTGTCTTACCGCAGGAGCCAAAGGTTCCTTTGAAATTATTTCAGGAAGAATCATGTAATCATCAGGATTTGGAGCAACTGTACGCTGCGCTGCAAGCTGAGACGCATCTGATGTTAAACAGTCGCATCTGCCTGCAAAAAAAGCCTTGTTAAGTTCAGCTGTGTTTTCAATAACAACCGGGTTCATTTTCATTCCATTTGCTCTAAAATAATCAGCAACGTTCAACTCTGTAGTTGTTCCTGGAAGAACACAAACAGTCGCACCATCAAGTTCTCTAGCACTTTTTATACCCAGTTTTTTAGGAATAAGAAATCCCTGACCGTCATAGTAATTTACCACGCAGAAATCAAGACCAAGAGCCGTGTCACGACTTAAGGTCTGTGTGCAATTTCTGAAGAGAACATCAATTTCTCCTGACTGCAATGCTGTAAATCTTGTTTTAGCTGTCAAAGGGGTAAATTTTAATTTGTCGGGACTGCCAAATACTGCAACAGAAACAGCCCTGGCACAATCAACATCAAGGCCTTTCCATACACCTTTATCATCGGCCTTTCCAAAACCAAAAACAGACCCGTTGACTCCAACCTGAATATATCCTTTGTCGCGCACGGCTTTTAAGGTGCCGGCGGAAGTTACTGCGGGTTCTGGTTTTTTGTCTAATTTAGCTTTCAGATCACTTATTTCAGATTTCAGATTTTGAACTTCCTGTGAATCCTGTTTTTCTCCACACGAGAAAAACATCAAAGTAAGAAACATTAACATACTTAAAATAACCACTAATTGAGTTCTTTTAATCACAATAACCTCCCCATTGTAAAACATTAATAAATCTAAGTTATAGTCATTTTCATAGTTTAAAAGGATAAATATAAAAAGACTATTAAATGAACATTGTTTTGCATATCATAATCAATATTATTTGCATAGAATTTTATATAAAAAAAGTTCATTCGCTATTATTATTTTTCAACGACCTGAATAAGCGGTATACTATACTTATTAAAGACTGTCATGGTAAAAGAAATGTAATAATGAAAAAAATAATGTTAATTCAATGGAATAGGATTTATATCAATTGCATGTGTACGTGTGCAAAAATTTTTAGAGAGCCTGTAAACGCCATATCCCATATGGCAGGTGCCCTTGCATCTATAGCGGGCTTAACGTTAATGGTCGTGTTTGCTGCAATCAGGGCAGATGCATGGCATGTGGTCTCTTTCGCCATTTTCGGAACTACATTGTTTTTAATGTATACTTCAAGTTTTCTTTATCATGGATTGAAAATATCTGATAAAGCTTTGCTTGTCTTTCGGCGGATTGATCATATCATGATTTTCATGGTCATTGCAGGATCTTATACGCCCATTTGCCTTGTTCCTTTGCGCGGTCCATGGGGATGGAGTATTTTTGGTGCGGTCTGGGGAATTGCAATTACCGGAATGGGACTAAAGATTTTTGCCATGAATGTTCCCAGATGGATTTCCACCATGATCTATCTTGTTATGGGGTGGCTGTGTGTGATTGCAATATACCCGCTTGCAAAAACCCTTGAGCCTGTCTGCCTTTTCTGGCTTGCTTTGGGCGGACTGTTTTACAGCGGGGGAGCCCTTGTCTATTCCATTAAAAAACCAGATCCGTTTCCCGGCATATTCGGATTCCATGAGATATGGCATTTGTTTGTGTTGCTGGGAAGCGCCAGTCATTTTTGGCTTGTATTCAAATATCTAATGTACGTATAAGCCCTTTGAACACAAAGTTTCTTTCATTGTAAAAACAGATTATTTTGGGTAGTATTCCTTCCTTGCATGCTTATTGTTTGGCCATGGTGTTTATTTAGCAGGGAGCAAGTATGAAAATTAAGGATGTCAAAAAAATAACAGACTGCAAATATCTGAATCTTTTTTCAATCAATTATAAAGATCGGGCAAATTGCGAAAAAGAATGGATTTTTGCATCACGATCAACGTCATCAAACCCCCTTGAAAAAGATTATGCAAGGCTGGATGCAGTTGTCATTGTTCCGTTTCATAAGCAGGAAGCAAAAATAGTCGTCATAAAAGAATTCAGGGTTGCCCTTGGTGGTTATCAATATGGATTTCCAGCAGGTCTGGTGGATACTGGTGAGACTATTGAGCAGGCAGGAAAAAGAGAACTTTTTGAAGAAACCGGTTTGACCGTTACAAAGGTGTTTAAAAAAAGCCCTGCTGTTTTTTCATCTTCCGGTATGACCGACGAGTCCATAAGCCTCTTGTTTGTCGAATGCGAAGGCCTTCCCACAAACAGCTTTAATGAAGCATCCGAGGATATTGAAGTCATGATGTTATCTAAGGTACAGGCCTTGGATATTCTTAATAACAACGAGATCAGGTTTGATGTGAAATCCTGGATAGTTTTGAATACCTTTGCTTCTTACGGGGTCATCTAAATGTTTTCTAATTTTTTATATTTTCTTGTTGCTTTAGTCATATACACAACATCCGAGCTGTTTGAGGCAGCAAATATCTTTGATAGCAGGGTTGTTACCTACAGCCTTATGATAACTATTTTGTTTGTTTTTATTTGTTCTATGGCATTTAAACGGCTTAAAAAAAAAGCATCCCAAAATCCTTACGAAAATATTGATCATTTAATAAATAATTATATTTCACGTTTGTCGATACTTGCGCTGGTGATTTTTGCCGTGAATATTTATGGGTTTAAATTAACCCTTTTATTTTCCGGATTAAAATTATTTGATGCTGTTCCAACTATTGAGGCCATTATTTTTTTAGGGCTGTTTCTTTTATATCTGATCATTATCTGGAATTCGGCATATGGTGTACAAAAGCGATATTTTGCAGGGAAAATATCAAAAAAGAACTTTATCATGTCCAATGTTTCCTTTTCTTTACCAGCTCTTCTGCCCTGGTTTTTCCTGTCAATAGTTGCCGATATCATGGGGCTTATGCCCTGGCAGCCGGTTAGAGAGGTGTTGAACACTCCGGCAGGGGAAATTGGATATATTGCCCTATTCCTTGTTGCCATAGCCATTTTCGGGCCCGTATTAATCAAAAAACTTTGGAATTGCAAACCCCTGGAGCCTGGATTACCTAGGACCAGGATTGAAAATGTCTGCCAGAAAGCCGGGTTAAATTATTCGAATATTTTAAAATGGGAATTGTTTGGCGGCACCATGATTACTGCCGGTGTGATGGGGCTTATCGGGAGATTTAGATATATCCTTGTTACACCCGCTTTGCTCAATTCACTGGATGATGATGAAATAGATGCTGTCATGTTGCATGAAATAGGTCATGTTCAAAAATATCATATGTTGTTTTACCTTTTCTTTTTTGCAGGGTTTATTGCCTGTAACTTTGTCTTTTTTGAACCTGTTATGCTGTTGTTATATATTATCGAACCGGTCTATAAGCTTTTTGAGTTTATTGGTGTTGAGAAAAATACTGCTCACCCGATCTTAATCAGTACAACACTTGTAGGATTTTTTATTCTCTATTTCAGGTTTGTATTCGGGTTTTTCATGAGAAATTTTGAACGTCAGGCAGATCTTCATGTTTATGATTTCACCAATGATGCATCACCGCTTATTTCAACATTCTACAAGATTGCATCCTTTTCCGGACAATCCATTGAAAATCCCAATTGGCACCATTACAGTATCGGGCAAAGAGTAAGGTTCCTGGAAAGATGTCAGACAAAGCCGGCTTTGATACAGGCCCATCATTTACAGGTTAAAAAATATATTGCAGGATATTTTGTCCTGGTTGTTTTTTTGTTTGGTTGCGGCTATTCTATAAATTTCGGCACAGCCAAAGATGCATTCGGCAATTTTATTGCAGAAAAGATTCTTTTTCAGCAACTGGATGTTGATCCTGAAAATTCGGATCTATATGCTGTTGTCGGTGACTATTATTACAGCAAAAATAATTATGAAAAGGCCATTGATTCATATGAAAATGTTTTAAGGGTGGATTCTGGAAATATCCATGCATTAAATAATTTGTCCTGGCTTTTTGCAACATGCCCGAAACAAGAGTACAGAAACCGGAAAAAAGCCTTGGAATATGCCGCAAGGGCTTTGGAGCAGAAAAGAGAAGCTTTTATTTTAGATACTTATGCCGAGGCCCTTTTTGTTAATAATGATACTCAGAAGGCTGTAACTGCAGCAAAAGAGGCCCTGAACCGTTCAAAAGACAAAAAAGAGTATTACAAAAGTCAATTGCAGCGGTTTGAGAAAATGTTAAGCCCTTAAAATTTTAGATACCAATGGGCAAAAATGTCATACCCGCTATTTGAACCACTTCTTTTATGATCCTGCCGGTTCTGTTGGAAACGATTAATGCCATGGTATCCTGAAGAGAGATGAGCTTTCCGAAAACGCGTTCATAGCTTAGATTTTTTATTTCACCTTCAAAACTGTTGGTCAGGATGAATAATCGGCCGTCATTCCTTTTTCTTGTATTAAGCCGCCAGACTAAAATTTCAATATTCCGGGCACTGTTGTACAGGTTTTGCGCATTCAGATAATCCAGCATGAAGAGTTCACATTTACTGTTATATGATTTATTAATCATTGTATATAAACCGTGCATCAGCGCAAAGACACGATCCCCTTTAAAATCGGGTTCAAATCCAAGCAAAATGGCATCCGTACTTTCTTTGAAGTCAATTTCTTTGTATTTTTTAACAACCGGACAGGTAAATATCTGGCTTAGACGGGAGTTAATTGTCTGGCTTTGAACTTTTTGCAATTCATAGGGATTTTTTTTGTAAAGTTTTACGGTCAGGTTTTTTAAAAGGTCGTTAATTTGATTCATATGAATTTCTGAAACCATATCAATATTGGTTTTAGCCAGATCTTTGATATGAAATTGGGAAGATGTACTGCATCCTGACAACAAAAAGATGCAAAGGGGGGCTATGAAAAATAAAATTTTCAAAAAGAATTTGGGAATAATTATTTCCTTTTACGCCTCCCATCTGAAATTAATAGGCGCAGTTAAAAAAAGGGGAAGGATAAATTTACATTACTTTGCTGGTTTTTAATTCTTGAATGCCCTGATGCATCGTTTTAACTGCAAGCTGAATACAATGATGCTTTTTTTCCGGAATACTTTCAAGGACTTTAAAAACATCTCCGTCATTCATTTTTAAGGCTTCATCAATTGTTTTACCCTTTACCAGATCGACAGCGGCCATTGCAGCAGATATTGCACCCGCACACCCTGCGATTTCATACCGGACATCATCTATGAGATCATCATCATCCATTTTAATATAGACTTTCATGATATCTCCGCAGGACCCGACTTTTTCAGAGACCTGATCAGCATTTTCAATATGACCCATATATTTTTTTTCAAGATAATAATTGATCGCCGGATCAGCATATCCTGCATCTGACAGCATTTTGCGTTCTGCATCAGATGTTGTAGTGTTCATAACCACTGTGTATTCCTTCATTTCACCCTGATCTTAAAAGAATATTTTACCGGGCATGCTAATAAAACATTCTGTTCTTAAAAATTGAAACATGTGTTCTAAGATAATTAATTTCTTTTTTATGTCAAGCAAAATGGATAAAATTTGATTATTTGTTAAGATTATTAAGCGCAAAATAAGTACAGATAAATAATACTTGAGATTATTATATGCTGTGATATTCTAAGTGTAAGTTTTTCTGGGTTGATTTCCCAAGAGATGCAACAATTACAGTAATACTTGTAGTAGCTCATATTATATTTTCTTCTACCATCGGACAGGTAAAAAAGGAGAACAGGTCATGAAAGAGTTGATTACGTACATTGCTCGAGCACTGGTTGATAATTCGGATCAGGTCGAAGTCCAGGAAATTAAGGCTCAGCAAACCCTTGTATTGGAATTACGGGTTGCAAAAGAAGATCTTGGGAAGGTCATTGGTAAAAAAGGCAGAACAGCCCAGGCCATGCGAACTATTTTGTCTTGTGCATCTGCAAAGGAACAAAAAAGAGTCATTCTGGAAATTGTAGAGTGATTTAGAACAACCTGATGTTTTTTGCAGGTTCATTAGTCTTCAATTTTCAAAGCTGAAATTTTTTTCCCGGCTGGAAGTTGTTTGATCTGGTACTCTAGTTGAAAAGCTCTGCTTTTTGTAAGATCTTGCCTGGCAGCAACTAATTTCACCGGCAGCCGGGATCTTGTATATTTTGAAGCTGTCCCTTCATTGTGTTTTAACAGACGGTTTTTAAGATTTTTAGTGACACCACAATACAAAGAGCCATCAGAGCATTTTAACAGGTATACCTGCCAATCGTTCATCATGTAAATGAACGACTGAAAAGATTTTCAATAGCATTTTTGCCTTCATCTGAAAGGTTTCTGGTTCCTGTTCCACAAAAAGTTTTATTCAAAATGACAGGTTCGTCTTCCATCCAATCATTTTCTTTCCATGTATACCACTTATTGGCACCTTGATCAAAAACACTTGTGGGCCTGTTAAAAAATTTTGCAAGTTCAACACCCCATCCAGTCCCGCCTTTAACTGTTTTGTCAGACTGAATCCAACCGATTGCAAATACCTGATACCCTTTATTCACCATATGGAAAATAAGTTGAAAAACTTTTCTGATCTTATCTGCCTGTGCATATCTTCTGCCCATTCGTGCAGATACTATCTCCATACTGATATTGCCTTTTTTCAGTTCTTCATCACTAAGCATGGTAATGTTTTTCTCCCTCGAAGGTTTATGTCCGTCAAATGAGAAATTTATTTCATTGATTCCATACTTTTGGGCGCATTCACCAAATGTTTCTTCTGCACCTTTGAGTCCGCCGCTGTAAATACTGTACTCTTGATTATTCATAATTATTATTCCTCCTCATTTTCACCCTTTATATCAGCTGAGTGCTAATATAAATTTAATTTTTAATCTTACCTTGTTTTTGTGACATAGTAATGGGTCACTGTCCAGTTAATACAAATTTTTATCGCACAGAAATATTTAACTTTAGTCTGATACAATTTTATTTTTTTAAACGAGCGGAACTAAATACGTGAATTTTAGTTTTTTTGCAAGTTTTATTATTATTTTATTTTCCTGAATTTGCCAACAGGTTTACTTGAAAAATATTTTTTTACATGTTTTACTTGAAAAATTGATTAACAATTAATGGAATTATTTTTATGAAAACATACAGAAAAGAACTCTGGTTTGAGATTCCAACAAGAAGGGCTTTCATCAACATTACACCTGATGTTCAAAAATGCATTAATGAAAGCAAAGTAACTGAAGGTCTTGTACTGATTAATGCAATGCACATCACAGCCTCAGTGTTTATTAATGATGATGAATCCGGATTACACCATGATTATGATCTCTGGCTTGAAAAATTAGCACCCCATGAGCCTGTTTCTCAATACAAACACAATGTTGG
>JAGLNZ010000206.1 GCA_023139225.1 Desulfobacula sp.
TTCTTGACAAAAAAGAGGGTCCGGGCTTACAAATTATTATTCCCAACTTTGAGGAGAAAATCATGTTAGGGCCCAAATTCGGTACTATTAAATCCTATTATAAAAATCAGATGATATTCAAGGAAGGTCACATAGGTAATGTTGGATATCTTATTAAAACAGGAGAAGTAACCATATACAAAATCATTGATGATGAAAAAAAAATTCTAAGCAAGCTGGGACCTGGTGAAGTTTTCGGGGAGATGTGTATTGTAACTGAATCACCCAGGACTGCCTTTGCTAAAGCCACTGAATACTGTGATCTGGTAATTATAGACAAGGATACTTTATTTGCCATGCTCAAGCAAAGCCCAAAGCTGATTCAGTCCATCACCATCCTTTTGATGAAACGGCTGTCCAATACCCTGGATATGCTTGACAGGAAGGGCGATGATTCGCCCGGCACCAAAAATATGTTAAGCATCTGCAGCCTGCTTGATCTGATGGTCAAGAAAGACAATGACCAGGGCATCAATTATCATGCTTTTTGTGAAAAGGTCATGGACATTATTTATGTAAATCAAACGCAAATTGATAATATCATTAAATTGTTAGAAAAATTAAAAGTAATTGAAGTATCCGGTGAATATCAAAAAGTAAAAACATCGGGCTGCACCATCAAGGTTGTTGACAGCAAAAGTTTCTTAAAAAATGTAAAAAAATATTCCAGCGGGCAATCCTGAAAATTTTCTTGACAAAAACAAACAAATTTAAGTAGTAAAGCTTAAGTTAGTTCACTGGGGGTGCTTTTTATCAAAAGCTGAGAGAAGTTGAAAACTTCAACCCTTGGAACCTGATACGGTTAGTACCGGCGTAGGGAAAGTGTATGAAGCATCAACTTTTTAATTTCTTATCCTTTCTTTATATTCCGAAAATTTTATCCAACCGTTCAGGTACCATGTGATTTTATTAGATTACTGGTTTGGAGGCTTTATGAAAATCAATCTGAACGGAAAAAGAGTGGAATCAAAAAGCAAAACCCTGATGGATCTTGTTCTGGAGCAGGGTTTTGATCTTACATCCCTGATTATTGAAATCAATTTTGAAGTGATCAAACAGGAGACCTGGCAGGATATCTCCATAAAAGAGGGAGATAATGTTGAGTTACTCAGTTTTGTGGGGGGAGGATAAATGACGGACATCAAAAATGACAGGCTCATCCTTGGTGATGTTGAATTTACAAGCCGCCTGTTCACCGGAACCGGCAAGTTTGCATCAAAAAAATTCATTGCACCCATGCTTGAGGCAAGCGGCTCCCAGATGATCACTATTGCCCTTCGACGGGTTGATCCCACTGCCGATAAGGAAAACATATTAAATTATATTCCTGATTCCATTACCTTGCTGCCCAATACATCGGGGGCCAGAACTGCCCGGGAAGCGGTTCGTATTGCAAGGATTGCAAGGCAGGCCGGGTGTGGAAAGTTTATTAAAATAGAAGTAATCACGGATATGCAATACCTTTTGCCGGACAATCATGAAACACTCAAGGCAACCGGGATACTGGCAAAGGAAGGGTTTGTGGTCCTTCCCTATATAATGCCGGATATCACCGTGACCAAACAACTCTATGATGCAGGAGCAGCGGCAGTCATGCCTCTTGGTTCCCCCATCGGCACCAGCCGGGGACTTGAAATGAAACCTGTGATCAAGATGATTATTGAGACAAGTAAAATTCCTGTGGTGGTTGATGCCGGCATCGGCAGGCCTTCCCAGGCTGCAGAAACCATGGAAATGGGTGCGGATGCGGTCCTTGTCAATACCGCCATTGCAACCAGTCAGAATCCGGCTTTAACGGGACGGGCTTTTGCCCTGGCAGTGGAAGCAGGCAGAATAGCTTATCTTTCCAATATGACGGGAAAAAAATTGTATGCTCATGCTTCTTCACCTCTGACCGGATTTTTAAGGGAGTGAAAAAATGTCTTTTATGGAACTGGTAGACCGGTTTGAAACCTTTGATTTTAACGAATATTTTCAGTCGGTTACAAGGGCTGATATCCAAAGATCTTTGAATCGGGATCATCTTGAACCTTATGACCTTCTCAACCTTTTATCTGAGCCGGCCCAGGGATTTTTGGAAGAGATGGCTCAAAAAGCAAGGAAATTAACTCTTCAGTATTTCGGCAGAACCATCGGGCTTTATGCGCCCATGTATATTTCCGACTATTGCTCCAATCACTGCACCTATTGCGGGTTTAATACAACCATGGATTTTACAAGGACCAAACTTTCCCTAGAGCAGATTGAATGCGAAGCAAAGGTGATTGCAGATACGGGTATCCGGCATATCCTTGTCCTGACAGGAGAAGCGCCTGCCAAAACCCCTATATCCTATTTTGAAAATACGATCGGGATCTTAAAAAACTATTTTTCTTCCATAGCCCTTGAGGTATTTCCCATGGATGAAGAAAAGTATCGCATTCTGAAAAAAGCAGGTGCGGATTCTTTAACCGTATATCAGGAAGTATATGACAAAAAGATTTATAGTCAGGTCCATCCAAAGGGGAGAAAAGCAGATTACCAATACCGGCTTTTAACCCCTGAAAGGGGGGCGAAAGCAGGGTTCAGGGGGATAAATATCGGGACCTTGTTTGGTCTGGGGGAACCAAGGACGGAAGCCTTTGTGAGTGGTCTCCATGCCAAGTATCTGGAGCGGGAATTTCCCGACGTGGAGGTTTCCCTGTCTCTTCCCAGGATGACAAAGGCACAAGGAGGAATTAAACCGAAACACATTCTTACGGACACTCGTTTTGTCCAGTTCATGCTGGCCTGGCGCCTTTATATGCCAAGGCTCGGGATCAGCATTTCCACAAGGGAGTCTGCGGATTTCAGGGATAAGCTCATTCACCTGGGGGCCACACGGTACTCGGCCGGATCTCAAACCGATGTGGGAGGATATGCTTTAAAAGCCAATGATGCAACCGTCCAGTTTGAAGTGACGGATACAAGAAGTGTGGAAGAGGTAAGTGATATGATCCGGCAAAGCGGTTATCAGCCGGTTTTCAAAGACTGGGAGATTTTTTAATGAAAATTGGGATTGCAGGTATCGGCGGCATTGGATCAAATGTGGCAAGACTTCTTGCTCAAGGTCGGGTGAAAGAGATCAGGATTGTGGATTTTGATCGTGTGGAAATTTCAAATCTCAACCGGCAGTTTTATTTTTTTTCCCAGGTGGGAGAAAAAAAGACTGACAGCCTGGAAAAAAATCTTAAAGAAATATTCCCGGGGATGTGTATTGAAAAGATTGAAAAAAAAATTAAGTCGAAAGATGTAAGGGATCTGTTCTCAGGCTGCAGCATTGTCGTGGAAGGGTTTGACGATGAAATCTTAAAGAAAATGATCGTTGAACAATTTTGTGGAACCGGCAAGGTTGTGGTGTCCGCTTCCGGCATTGCCGGCAAAAATATGGACGCTGTAACAACTAAAAAAATGGGCAATTGCCATATCGTAGGAGATTTTATATCCGGCCAGGACAAGTTTTCGCTTTTTCCGCCCAAAATTGCAATGGTGGCGTCGATCATGGCAGGTATTGTTTTAAGGTATGCAAAGGAAAAGACAGATGAATGAATCAAGACTTTTGGATGCAAATATTAACCGTTCAGCCGAAGGGCTGCGGGTTTTGGAAGATATCGCAAGATTCAGGTTTGACCATCAGAATATGTCCCAAGATATCCGAAGGCTGAGGCACAAGGTAAGGGATTTGTTTAAAGGAAGACACAAAGAATTTTTATTATCACGGGATTCCTTTAATGATGTAGGAATGACAACTTCCCTGCAACAGACCACAGATGCAAGAAAGGATCTCAAAGACACGGTATTGTCCAATTTTAAGAGGGTCCAGGAAGCGTTCCGGTCCATGGAAGAGATCCTCAAGACAAAAGAAGAATATCCGGCCGGAAAGAAGATTGAAAGACTGCGGTTTCAAGTATATTCCCTGGAACCTGAATTTTTATCTTTTTTTGAACGGCAGCTTCCCCGGGGTATTTACGGCATTTTAGGTGAAAAATTTTCCCTTGGGCGAACCAATGTTGAAGTGGCAAAACAGATGGTGGCTGCTCGCATTGATGTTATCCAATACCGTGAAAAACTAAAAAATAAAACCTTGAAACAGATTTTTATTGAATGTCTTGAAATCCGGAAAATAACCGAGGATACAGGTATTCCCTTTATTATTAATGATTATGCCGACATTGCCATGATGGTGGGAGCAGACGGTATTCACCAGGGACAGGATGATATTCCCGTTAAAGCCCTTCGCAAAATTGTTCCCAATATGATGATCGGGTGCTCAACCCATTCACCTGAACAGGCAAAAAAAGCCATAGAGGATGGGGCGGATTACATTGGTGCGGGGCCTGTATTTGCCACTCAAACCAAGGAGGATGTCTGCGATGCAGTGGGGTTTGAATATCTTGAGCATGTTGTAAAAAATCATGATGTCCCTTTTGTGGCCATTGGCGGGATTAAACGGCATAATTTAAGAGATGTCCTGAAAAGGGGAGCAAAAACCGTATGCCTGGTTACTGAAATTATCGGGGCCCCAAATATTGGAAAAAGAATCAAAGAAATAAAAAACATATTAGGAGAGGTTAAATGAAGAGATCTTATACAACCCAGATGGATGCAGCAAGAAAAGGAATTCTTACCCCCCAGATGGAACAGGTGCTTGAAAATGAATCCATATCACAAGGCGATCTCATGGAAAAACTCAGCCTGGGCCATATCGCTATCCCGGCCAACCGGAACCATCTAAACCTTATGGCAGCAGGTGTTGGCCAAGGGCTTAAAACCAAGATCAATGTAAACCTTGGGGTATCCAAAGATGTCTGTTCCTTTGATGCGGAAATGAATAAGGCAAAGCTGGCCCTTGATTACAAGGCTGATGCGGTTATGGACCTAAGCGTGTCCGGGGACACCGAAGGATTCAGAAAGAGGCTGGTTAAAGAAATTCCAATAATGATTGGAACCGTACCCATTTACGATACCCTGACCCGGACAGGTAAGCCCACCCGGGATATTACCGTGGAAGACTGGTTTAAGACTGTTGAAATTCATGCCCGAAACGGGATCGATTTTATCACTATCCATGCAGGGCTTACAAGAAAGTGTGTTGCAAGTCTCAGGACAAACAGGCGGCTTTGCGGGATTGTGAGCCGGGGCGGGGCCATTTTGTTTGAATGGATGGAAAAAACAAAGAAAGAAAATCCATTTTATGAGAATTTTGACAGGCTCCTTGATATCTGTGAAGCCTATGATGTCTGTATCAGTCTTGGGGACGGACTTCGTCCCGGTGCCATTAAAGATTCAACCGATGCCCCACAGATTGAAGAGCTGATTACCTTAGGAGAGCTGACCAAACGGGCCTGGGAAAGAAATGTCCAGGTCATGATAGAGGGCCCCGGTCATGTCCCTCTTCATGAAATTGAAATGAATATGAAATTGCAAAAAAAACTTTGCCATAACGCTCCTTTTTATGTCCTTGGACCTCTTGTAACCGATATTGCACCCGGGTATGATCATATCACCTCTGCCATCGGCGGGGCACTTGCCGCCATGCACGGGGCGGATTTTCTTTGCTATGTCACCCCTGCCGAACATCTTTGCCTGCCGTCTGCCGATGATGTGAAAGAAGGCATTATGGCCTCAAAAATTGCCGCCCATGCCGGGGATCTTGCCAAAGGAATAAAGGATGCGGATATCATCGATAATAACATGAGCAGGGCAAGAGGTGAGCTTGACTGGGACGGTCAGTTTGATAGTGCCATAGACCCGGAAAAGGCCCGCAGGTACAGAAAATATTCAGAACCCTCTGAAAAAGATGTCTGTACGATGTGCGGTGATTTTTGTGCCGTTAAACGAGTGGGAGAATTGTTATAAATGTTTGGTGCTTTGTCAAAACGCGAGTATATTTAACTGCATCGGAAAAAAATAGCGAGTAATTTCGGATTAGGGTTAAAATGTCAGAATATTTAAAGAGATATATATAAAAATACATATATCTGGTTATCAAATCTGTTAAGAAAGTCAAGAATTGTTAGTTGCAGCCCAGCCCAGCTCAGGTTTGATGGTTACTAATTTGATTGAAACTATTTTTTTTTGGAGAGGTGATAGTTTCAATCAAAGATTTTTTAAAAAAGCTAAATTTTTTGTTCCACATTCTGAAAGCAGGGGATACACAGATTCTTGTCATCAAACAGCCGGATGCGGGATTCCATCGTTGTTTCACCACAGGAGTCACATTGAATGCTTTTCAGAATCC
>JAGLNZ010000207.1 GCA_023139225.1 Desulfobacula sp.
CTGAGTTAACGGCCCAAGGCCAATCGAAAAAACAGGAAATATTTATATGATTTGGGATTCTTTGTCAACAACTTTTTGAAAAATGACCATTTTTTATACGTTTTCCTGGGCCTCTTCCAAATCAAACATCTCCTTTATCCTATCATAGGAAACAAAATGACCCTGTCTGGCAGAAGGTGTAAGAAAAGATTTTAATTTGCGCTCAAGCAAACGTGGATGGAGATCTTCAGAGATTGCAAGGACGCCTTCAGTAATAACCCTTTGTAAAAAAAGCTCCTGAATTGTTCTCTCTCTTATATTTGAAGCAAAAGGCAAAAAAATGAAATTAGCAAGTATTATCCCATACAAGGTTGATGTAAGAGCCACCGGTACTGTTACCATAATAACAGAGGAATCACCCTGACCGGCAAGCATACCGATAAGACCAACAACACTTCCTACAAGCCCGAATGAAGGTGCCACATCAGCCATGGTTTGTAAAACTCTCCTGGTTTCATCCCTTCTCATTCTGAAAAAATACATTTCAGCACTTAACGAATCTTTGATCTGCTCTTTTGAACACCCATCCACCAAGAGCCCGATTGCCTGGCGCAAAAATATAACCGCTGTTCCATCCTCATCATCCTGAAGCGCAAGCAGACCTTTTATTCTTCGTTTAACTGATAAATCCACAAGGATCTTAACAATATCATTCGGATTTCTTGTAGCTTTACCATAGGAAGTTTTTAACACTTTAAATAAAATCTCAATTCTTTTTATATTATAGCTTAGGAAGGTTGCCCCAAGTGTTCCGCCAACAACGATCAAAAACCCGGAAATATTTAAGTATAATCCCACATTTCCATGTATGAAAAAACCTGAAAAAAACAAAATCGTACAAATGACCAATCCGATAATATTTTTCCTGGCCTGTTTTAAAAAAGAAATGTTTTCTAGTACAAACATATTGCCTCCTCAAATGGACTCATGATGCTTATTGATTTATTGCACATAAGGCTTTTGTTTCATAAGGATTATTTCCACTCGCCTGTTTAACGAACGATTATAGGATGTATCATTGGGCCTGACTGGTTGATAAAATGAATGTGCGCTGATAAAAATCCGATCCTGGTCAATCTTTTTCACTTCTGTCAAATACCTTGCTACCATGACAGCTCTTTTTGAAGAAAGTTCCCAATTCGTCGGGTATCTTTCAGAACTGCTCGGCGTATCATCAGTATGTCCTACTACGTTAATCGCTAATTCATTTTCATTTAAAACTCTTGCAATCTGATTTAATTGATATTTGGCACCGAGTTTAAGATCCGCACTGCCTGAATCAAAAAAAAGATCTCCGGCAAGAATAATCCGAACTGTACCAGCGGAAATCAAATCAACAGCATTTTTTTGATAAACCATTACTTCCTGTATCGCCTGTTTCGTCTGGTCATAAATATCCAAAGATTTTCCTTGAGGATTTATATTTACAACCATGTTGGAACCCTGTTCGGATAAATGATTCTTTCCGGGACCGGACCCGAATTCAAGGTCTTTATCCCCAACCTGGTACATATACATTACCGCAAAAAAGATAAACATGGTCATCATTAAATCTGACCATGAAACCGACCATTTGTGGCTCTGTTTTTCATCGGAGAACGATAAGATTTCATCATAATTAAAACCCGCTTGATCCATCGAGCCTAAAGGTATTTTATTGTTTTCTAATTCCATGATTCATGTTGTCCTAAAATAATTTAAAGCCCATTGCATAGAAGTTTACAGTTCAAATTTAATCGGCCCAAGCCTTTGTTTTCTTTAATTACAATCCAAATTGATAAATAAATTCATGCCGGAATCAAAACGGTTTCTTTAAATGTATCAGATGTAAAGTTGTAAAAAAATAGTTCCATTAATCAAAATTGCACAGCATTTTTAATTTTACTACAAATCGCTTTTACGTCTTCTTCTGTCATTGCAGGGAAAAGGGGGATTGTGAGGATACGTTCATACGCATCTTCTGCTATCGGGCACAGGCCCTTGAAAGTATTGAACGTTTTTTTATAAAATGGGTGATAATGGACCGGTATGTAATGGACATTCACCCCTATGCCTTCATTCCTCAGAAATGAAAAAACTTCCTGCCTGCTCTTTGCGAGAGATCCAAGATCCAGTTTTACAACATAAATATGATAAGCATGAGAGATATATTCCTCTTTTTTTAAAGGAGAAACCCCATCAACATCTTTAAAAAATTGATCATATTCCTTTGCAAGATAATTTCTTTGATGAATCCGGGATTTAAGCTTTTTAAGCTGTGTAATACCAAGAGCGCATTGGAAATCAGTCAACCTGTAGTTAAAACCGAGCTCTTTAATTTCATAATACCATGACGCCTTTTTCTGTCTTTGATGAAGATCCGTACTTATACCATGATTTCTAAATAATTTTACCCTATGAATAAGCTCTTTTTGATTTGTAACAACCATACCACCTTCACCCGTGGTAATATGCTTGACTGGATGAAAACTAAAAACAGAAAGATCAGCACAGCTGCCGGAAGAAAATCCTTTATACTCTCCTCCGATTGAATGGCAGGCATCAGCTATTAAATAAATCCCATATTTTTTTGTTATTTCTTTTAAGGCATCATAATCACACATCTGTCCTGCATAATCAACAGCAACAACCGCACGGGTTTTTGAACTTATTTTCTCCTCTACCTTCTCAGGATCTATTAAAAGTTTATCAGGGTCAACATCTGCAAAAACCGGAACACCTCCTTGGTAAACCACTGCATTAGCAGTAGCAGCAAAAGTTATTGGAGGCACGATAACTTCATCCCCAGGCTTTATATCAATAGCATACATTGCCGCATGAAGCGCAGCGGTACCACTGTTAACAGCACTCCCGAATTTAACACCGGCTGTTTTTGCTACTTTTTGTTCAAATTCCTCTACTTTCGGGCCTGTAGTAAGCCAGTCGGAAAGTAAGACATCTCTGACAGCTTTTAAATCCTCTTCGTCAATACTGTGCTTGCCATAGGGGAAAAAATCTTTTTTATCTTCAGTATTTGATTTCATATTGAAAAAATTTAACTTTTTTATTTGTTTGCTATATATAAAGACAAATTCCATATATCATTAGTTGATAATGCTGGCAAATAAAATTATACTTCAATAAAAATTGCACCTAATTTAATATATAACTCATTATTTTGCTAACAGGTCATAAAAATTTAAAATGAAGAAAAAAATAATCTGGCTAATTCAATCCAATCAAGTAACCCCCGTTATTACTGATTTTCTTAAAACCCTGCAAAAAAGATTGGAGCAGTATATAGATCTTTTGTTTATGGTTCCTGAAACTTCTTTGGATATCATTAAGAATATAAAAGCCTTAAATCCTATTTCTTTTCAAACTGCCACCCGGACGGCGACAGATTCATATCAAGCGTATTTAGCAAAACGAGAATCTTTAGATAAAAAAGACTTCACTGACGGGCTGTCTTTTGCCGACACACTGCTGTTGGATGACCTTGGTGGTGGCAATGCTCAGCAGACAACCCTTGAATTAACCTTACCAGATAACACTTGTGGTTTAATTCTTCAGGTTCCAACACCACTTGGCTCATCGGAAATGGAAGAAAGAATATTTCATTCATCAATTCTTTGGGCAAAACAAAATAAAATTCCCGTATTAGGGTATGAGCTTTTACCCCTTGATACAAGATGGACATTAGCCCCTTCCCTGCCTGATGGAATAATTACCAGGCATTATGAGAGTTATGAACATTTAAAAAAGCAACTTTCTCACAATAATATCTGGCTTCTTCCTATATATGAAGCATCTATTTTTTCTTCTGTTTCCACCAGCTTCAACCTTTATGGTGTAAAAGCTTGTTATCACTATAGAAACGAGCACTCAATACCCACAGACAGGACCATTTTATATCTTCCCCACAATGTGGCCATGATATATGAATATCAGGAAATGATTAAAATTCTCCAGCCCTTGGGTGACAGGCTCCATCTCATGTTCAGCATTGGAAAAGATCAGGTAAGAGGAGCGTACTCCCAAAGGGAAATGATTGAAATTACCTATAATAATGAATTGAAATATTTTGCTTCATATTCATTTCACAATATGAACAACCATTGGGAAATGATGATGGCTGACACTATTCTTGCCTGCTCGGCATGTTTTAACACTCAGATTGCAGAAAGGAATATTCCCTGCATTATTTTTGATCCTATACTGCCCTCAATGACCACGGGAAATAAAAAAAGAGTGAGTACCAAAGAAAAACTTTTACAGTTCATAAAAGAGACAATTGAACTCCATCAATATAAAAGGGAACTTGCAGATATTTTAATGATGTTAACAAGAATAGGAAAAAGTGATGACTAATTTCTGGAAGGACAAAAAAATCATAGCCTATATTGCCCTTACCCATCATACGCGGTTCATATCTCCTGTAATGGAAAAATTCGCCGATCAGGGAGCAAAAATACATTATATTGTTGGGCAAGCAGAAAGGTCACAGGAAATCACTGCTATTAAACTGGGGCTTGATTATTCCCATGTATTTGATTTTGTATCGGATAAAGACACTGAAGAAATTCAAAACAATTATCTACTTTTAAGAGACGCTTTTACAAATAATTTAAAAAATAATTTTCTTTTTGGGACATCTCCTGTAACTGTAATAGACAAAACCATATATTCAACAGCTGTTGAATATATAGGATTTAGAAATCTTCTAAAAAAAGAAAAACCAAATCTTTGTCTGGCCTTGCACGAACTCCATAGATGGGGAAAAATATTCTCATTCTGGTCCAAGAAGCTTAATATCCCCGTCATAACTTTCCAGGAAGGACTTTATTACGGGCTTGATTTTGGTTATACAGGGCATGTACAAAATTCAACACTGAATCTTGTCTGGGGAGAAAGAATTAAAAAAAAACTTGCCGATTTTGAAGCGCCGGAGGATAGAATCATACCCGTGGGCAACACTCATCTTTCAAGTGAAATTGAATTTCAGAAAAAAAACTCCATAAGAAAAAAAAAAGAACTCAACACCAATGCAGTAACTCTTTTGCAATACTCCTTCTTTTTTCTGGTGAAGTTCCCTCAATAAAAGAGTTGTATCCTCTTTTCGAATCAGTTTCCAATAACCCGGACAAACTCTTGTTTATCAAATTCCACCCTGTTACAAACCATAATCAAATGGAGGAATGGGTTTCTTCCATCCCTGATGGTTACAAGCCGAATATAAAAACTTTTCATGAAGATGAGAACACTTATGACCTCATGTCATTAAGCGACATATGTGTTCTTGTTCAGCCAAGTACCACCGGCCTTGAAGCTGTGTCTTTCGGCAAACCCCTTGTCCATCTTGATGTAAAAATGAGACAGAAACTGCCTTATTCATTTACTGAATTTAAAGTTGCCGTCAAGATGACTCCGGCTGAACTGGGCAAGGCCATATCCAGAAATAAAGATTTCAGCAAAATTATTAACAAAAAGAATATAAACGAGTATTTGAAAAATGAACTTTCAGATACAAAAAACGCAATTGATATGGTCACTGACATTTCAAAAAAAGTTATTAAAGCAAACCTAAGCAAACACCACAAACCTACTGAAACATCCATGAAATCAGACAAAGGATCAGATAAAGAATGGTCGATTATCCTTCCTCTATCCAATAGAGCAAAAAATATTCTTAAACAACTTGAAGCAATTGCGCTGAATTCTGAAAATGATGGGACATTTGAGGTAATCTTGATTGAACCTGTTAGTATTTCAAAAGAGTCGTCTGATATTCTTGACTCTTTAAAGGGGGATGTAACACGACTAATCGCGGAAAAAGGATTGACAATCCCTGAAATGATGAACAAAGCATCAAAAATTGCAACCGGCAAGACGCTCCTTTTTCTGGATAAAAATCTGCTGCCTTTGCCAAAATGGCTTTACTACCTTAAAAAAGGAATAATAAATTACGGGAAAAACAGAATTTTGGGAACAAGAATTATTGACAAAAGAAATAGCATTGTACATGCAGGAATTGTGTTAGATGAAAATCATGCGCCTGTATCAGTCTACAAATATTTGAGTGCTGAATTTCCAAATGCAATAAAAGAACGTTCTTTTAAAATGCTTGACCACTTTATCTGTATCAATAAAGCTTTTTTCCATGAAATAGGAGGTTTTTGGGAAAAAACAGGGAAATTTGCGTTTATGGATATTTGCCTTAGGGCCGATACTTATAGAAAGGATAAAGATAGCTGTATCTATATTCCAGATGCATGTATGATGTCTTTAAATGAAAGTAAGGAAATATTTAACTTTAATGATTCAATTTATTTTTTTGGTAAGTGGCATGGAATTCTCTGGGAGAATCAGGAAAGACTTTATTCAACAGACAAGATTACAAAAGCAGAGCTAAATGCGGCCCGCATGGCTCAATCAATGGAAACAGCTAATCTTATAGAGTAAAACTAAATGCTTAAAAAAAGGATTCAGATGCAATGTTAAACAACAAATCATTATTAATAACCGGCGGAACAGGCTCTTTTGGCAAAAAATTTACTGAAACCTTAGTCAATAATTACAAACCCAAAAAAATTGTAATTTTTTCCCGGGATGAACTTAAACAATTTGAAATGCAGCAGAAATTTAATCAGGACTGCATGCGTTATTTTATTGGTGATGTCAGGGATAAAGATCGACTTTCAATGGCAATGGAAGGAATAGATTATGTCATCCATGCAGCAGCACTCAAACAGGTACCGGCAGCTGAATACAATCCGACTGAATGCATAAAAACCAATATCACGGGTGCTGAAAACGTTATCCATGCCGCATTATACAATAACATTGAAAAAGTCATTGCTCTTTCTACTGATAAAGCTGCCAATCCTATCAATTTATATGGTGCCACCAAATTATGCTCAGACAAACTATTTGTCGCAGCAAACAATTTTGCCGGCTCAAAACGAACCATTTTCTCGGTTGTACGGTATGGGAACGTTGTTGGCTCCAGAGGATCTGTTGTTCCTTTTTTCCAAAATCTCATTGATGAGAAAAAGGATAGCTTACCCATAACTGATAAAGAGATGACTCGTTTCTGGATCACTTTGCAGGAAGGTGTCAATTTTGTTATTAAAAATTTTTTACGCATGTCCGGCGGTGAAATATTCGTACCTAAAATTCCTTCTGTGAATATCACTGATCTTGCAAAAGCTATGGCACCGGATATGAAACAGGAAATCATCGGTATACGGCCAGGGGAAAAACTTCATGAGATTATGTGCCCGGCTGACGATTCTCATCTTACAGTAGAATTTAAAGACCACTACGTAATTATGCCGTCTATCACCTTCCGTGACCGGGAAATAGAACAGACTATAAACAATCTGGGGGAGAAAGGTTCTTTTGTCTCCCATGGATTTGAATACAACTCCGGTACGAATCCTCATTTTTTATCAATTAAAGAAATACTTGAATATAATAAAAAAAGCTGAAAAATGAACAGTGTAATCAAAGACAAAAGCATAAAGACTGTTGCGATCATCCCGGCGAGAGGCGGGAGCAGAAGAATCCCCCGTAAAAACATTAAACTATTCTGCGGCAGGCCCATTATTGCCTATTCAATTATGGCAGCAAAAAAAACAAATCTTTTTGATAAAATAATTGTTTCCACTGATGACCATGAGATTGCAAAAACCGCCCTTGAGTGGGGAGCTGAAGTCCCTTTCATACGGCCTGATAATCTTGCAGATGATTATACAACAACCCTGGATGTCATAAAGCATGCTCTTGACTGGCTAAATAAAAATGATGTTGGTTGTCACTTTGCATGTTGCATATATGCCACTGCTCCTTTTATTCGCATATCAGATCTGAACAAGGGATATGAATTAGTAAAAGACAGCGACTTTTATTTTTCCTTTCCCATCACTACCTTTCCCTCTCCTATCTTCAGAGCTTTAAAACTGGCCGAAAACAATAGTCTTGAAATGTTCTGGCCCGAACACCTTAATACAAGGACACAGGATTTAACAGAAGCATATCACGATGTTGGACAATTCTATTGGGGAAAAACCCAGGCTTTTTTAAAAACCGGTTCCATTTTTGAGGAATATTCCAGCCCTGTCATTATTCCCAGATACCTTGCCCAGGATATTGACACCCCCGAGGACTGGAAACAAGCAGAACTATTGTATCAAACCCTTTATCCCACGGCTTGCAAATGAATCATTTATTCATCCGTTCTGATGCAACCAAACAAATGGGAACCGGTCATATTATGCGTTGCATTGCTTTGGCCCAGGCTTGGAAAAAAAGAAGCGAACTCGTCACATTTATCAGTCATTGCCCAAATCATAAGATATCCAAACGGATTGAATCTGAAGGATTCAACCTTATTAAAATAGATAAAATATGGCCACATAGCCAAGACCTAAAAAAAACCTTAAAAGTTCTTAACAACCTTTCAAACAGAAGAGTGGGCAAGGCGTTTAACAGCCATAACTGGGTTATTATAGACGGCTATCATTTCACCCCGGATTATCAAAAAAACATCATGGAAGCAGGGTTTAAACTTTTGGTAATCGACGACAATAATCATCTTGATCACTATAATGCCAATATCCTATTAAACCAGAATATCGGGTCAAGTCACTATCCCTATTCCTGTAACCAGAACACTAAAGAGCTGTTGGGAACAAAATATGCCATGCTCCGTTCTGAATTTCTAATGAGTAAACATATAAAAAAAGTCTCCCCGGCTAAAGCTAAAAATATATTGGTAACAATGGGGGGGGCAGACCCTGACAACACTACATTGAAAATTGTGCAGGCTATAAATCAAATTAATGATTCCGATCTAAAATTTAATATTATCGTTGGCCCGGACAATCCAAATATAGAATGCTTAAAAGATGCATCTCAAAACCAGCTCTCAAATATTAATTTAATTGATAATGCTGATATGCCGGAAATGATGGCATGGGCTGATCTATGTGTAACCGCAGGAGGAAGCAGTTGTTGGGAACTTTGTTTTATGGAGGTCCCTTTTATTATAATAATCATAGCGGCAAACCAGATTGAACTGACTTCCAGACTCGAAAAAGCAGGCGTTGCAATAAATCTTGGCAAACAAGAGACACTCTCACAGGATGATATCACCCAAAATATAGTGTCACTGTCCTGCGATATAAAAAAAAGAAAAAAATTAAAAAAAGTCGGCATTAAAATAGTAGATGGAAAGGGAACAAAGCGAATAATAAGGCAAATGCTTGCGGGTAAGTTTATTATAAGAAATGCCGGCATTAAGGATGCAAAATTATTATACGAACAGGCCAATGACAAAAAGGTTAGACTATCTTCCTTTAATTCTGACCCTATCTTATGGGAAGAGCACCTGCAATGGCTCAGGCAGAAATTAAAAGATGAGAACTCATGGATATTCATAGCCGAAAACCATATGGGAGATCCTATAGGACAGATAAGGTTTGATAGAAAAGATGATCTTTTTGAGATAAGCTACTCCCTGGATAAAAAATTCAGAGGTCTGGGTCTGGGCAAGACGCTTCTTAAAATCGGGCTAAAAACAATTCAAACCAAAATTCATGAGCCCGTTATGATGCAGGGCTCAATAAAAAATGATAACATCTCATCTAAAATCAGCTTTGAAAACTGTGGGTTTGCTCCATTAAAAAATGAGCTTGATATTTCAACCGATTCAAATCATTTAATTTATCAATTATTGATTCAACCGACAAAATCATTGGAAAAATCATGAACAGGATAATCATCAACAAACGGCAGATTTCAGTTGGCAAACCTACATATATCATTGCTGAGATGTCGGCCAACCATAATAAAGATTTTAATAAAGCAGTAAAGATACTTGAGGAAGCAAAAAAGGCCGGGGCTGATGCTGTAAAGCTACAAACTTATACCCCTGATACCATTACAATTGACTGTGACAATGATTATTTCAAAATAAAAGATACCATCTGGAAGGGGAAAAACCTTTACCAGCTTTACAAGGAAGCCTATACACCCTGGGAATGGCAACCCAAATTAAAAAAAATAGCCGCCACTCTAAAAATAGACCTTTTCTCAACACCTTTTGATGCATCCGCAGTTGATTTCCTCGAAAAGATGAATGTTCCGGCATACAAAATAGCTTCTTTTGAGTTGGTTGACATTCCTTTACTCAAAAGAGTTGCAGCAACAGGGAAACCTGTGATCATGTCAACCGGAATGGCAGCAATTGAAGAGATTAAGGATGCCGTTAATACATTTAAAAAAAACAAGTGCAAAGATATTGCACTGTTAAAATGTACTTCAGCCTATCCGGCTTCCCCTGAGGAGGCCAACCTGAGAACCATTCCCCATTTAGCCGAAACATTTAATGTTCCTGCAGGCTTATCAGATCATACCATGGGCAGCACTGTAGCGATAGCTGCAGCTGCCCTGGGTGCCTGTATTATAGAAAAACATTTTTGTTTAGATAGAAATGAGTCAGGCCCGGATTCATCCTTCTCAATGGAGCCCGATGAATTTAAGCAAATGGTGAAAGATATAAGAACGACTGAAAAATCATTGGGAAAAATTAGTTATGAACTTACTAAAAGCCAAAAAAAAAACAAAGTTTTCAGACGTTCCCTGTTTGCTGTTGAAAACATCAAAAAAGGGGAAACATTTACAGATAAAAATATTAGATCAATCAGGCCAAGCAATGGCTTGCCGCCTAAATATTTTGATACAATTTTAGGGGAAAAAGCAAAAACAGATATTCAAAAGGGGACTCCATTGGTTTGGGATATAATACAATCCTTTAAATAACACTTCCTAAATATAATTTCCCTGTCCATACCCCATGCAAAAATCAGTGTCACAAATAGTCTGTTTTATGATTAAGTTTAATGACGGATATATTGATATTTTTTTCAAATAATATAATCAACCCAGATTGAAAATATGGATTTTACCGTTGCATTTGTTCAACCCTGCTATGGACAACTGAGAATTGCTGCTCTGTAAGCTGCTCTGCTAAAGATTGTAAAAATATTCGTTTCCTTCCCTCATCAGCTGCCTGTGAATAATAAGAAACTACAATATCCAAGGCATCATTGGTGCGTTCGACAATTAAAAGAATTTGAATCAAATTCACCGCAGCTTCGCTATATGAAGGAAGCAAATTCAGGCATTCCGCCAGTCGATCAACAGCATTATTAACGTCCCCTTGATTAAATAAAAAGATACCAAAATTATTCAACACCCTCACATTATCAGGAAACTGATCGTTTATAAATTCAAGCCAGCGTCCTGCTTTCTCATTTTCTCCCTTTTCTACCAGTAATTCAACAAATTCGATCATTTTGTTGATCACGTCATCTGCGCCGTCCGGAACAATTTTCTCTATTTCCGGGACTAGGGTTGCATTGGAACCTTCACGCCGTTCCAACTCCGACTCAAATAATTTAACAATATCATATGCAGCTTTATCGGTAAATTTACAATATTTATTAAAAGCCTTGATTTGAGACTTCCAAACCGGCGCTCCAGGTGTTTTTAAAGCGCTTTCCAAAAGGACTTCAAGCTCTTCTTTTGTGTCCGCTGCCGCTGCCAAACCCAATTCCCGATATATGGTAGTATAATCTCCGTCCAACGTTTTCCGACATAAAGGATCCTGCCCTCCAAACCGCCAGAATTCTATTACCGGTTTTTCAGTGGCCAGGGCATCAAGGATACCGGAAGACCAGCCCGAAATTACCACATCTGACATGTATGCGAGTTGAAAAAGGTGTAGCCCTGAAACCAGACAGCGCTGTTTGTCATATGGGGCAAGCAATTTAAACAACTCGCCGAGATCCTGTCTGGGATGAGGCTTGATGAGCAGAAGGGAATCATCCTGTTTAAATACAACATCAGCGATTGATTTTACGATGTAATCATAATCAGGTTGACTCAAATAATGTGGATGAACGCCACGTGATATATAAAAGAAAACCTTTTCTGCCTTTTGAGAACGCTTAAATTCCTCAGTTGATTCCAATTTCGGATCATTTAAAAACCTATTAAGCCACCAGGAGTCGTAGCGCGGGGTTCCCAAAGTTCTTATTTTTTGCACATCAACATGCTGCGACCAATAGGGAATATCATTTTCAGATCCCAGTAAAAAAATATCATGTTTGCTGTAAGCCTCTGGATTTTTACAGACAGACATGGAATCTTTTCCCATTCTTGAATAAATATGGCAGGAATGCGGATAACTAACGACAAGGGCCTCAGGGCATTGCTCAGCAATATCTGTCTTATACGAAGCATACTCATCATCGTTGTAATCCTTAAGAATAATTTTTACTTTTCCCGGATCAATCTGTTTGGAAAAAAAAAGATCCAGCTCCTGGGGCACAATATTTAAGGAAGAGATTTCTGAAAATTCATTGAAGAGTATCGGGTTGGTCTGTTGGAACCGATCAAATATCAATTTGTGCCCAAAAACAGTCACCAGGCGCCAGTCTTCATTTTTCACTATAAACGCTTTAAGAACGGGTAAGATCCAATCAACTTCGCCAAACGAGGTTGCAACAACTAAAACAATAATCGGGTTGTCTTTTGTAATTTCCTTACTCATCATGCCACCTATCCGTTTTCAGATCTTATATTTTCTGTGACCCCGGCAAATATTGCCTCAATACTATCATCTGTTCTTCATAACTTCCATTTTTCTTATCTGGTTTGTACCCATTGCGCGTAACCAGACACCAAACTTCCTCATTCTCTTCTCCCCAGGCCAGAGGATATATACCCGCCATCTCGAGAGTGGTAAACAATGTCTTTCGACAATAGTAATAGGGGTGAACAGCTCTAAAATAATATTCCCACCAATTATCATAATCCCGCAGAACAGTCCTGGGATGCATCATATCAGGAACAGCAATATAGATCATGCCGCCGGGTGTCAATGCTGTCTTCAGCCGTGAAAGGGTTTCTATGGGTGACAATAAATGCTCAACCACATGTCGCATTATGATCAAATCAAATCTACCCTTATTCTTGTGAAGCCAGGGGCCGTCTACGTCACTGTCCAGCAGCACAGCACCGATCTTTTCGGTTAAAATCTCACGGCAACCCGGGGATGCCTCTATTCCATGGATCATTATGCCGGGAAGCTGCTCTTTGAGATATTTCAACCCATAGCCCGAACCGCATCCCACATCGAGAACATTCTGCATTTTATTCGCGTCTACCAAATAAGGTTTGATCCTGGACCATACCTGGGCCATGTGTCCGACAACGCCCTCAATTCCGTAATCCGGCTTAAGCTCCAGACGATATAGTTCGTCATAGTATTTCTCATAAAACTCCCCAAAGCTTGCATCGCTCCAGCGCGGGTTCAAAAAGACCAGCCCGCATCTGCAGATTACCGGGTGGACATCATATTCGAATTGACCTTTTTTAAGCGGTTTGCCATGAAGCAGCAGTGGCTCAAAACCAGAGGTTGCCCCGCATAAATGGCACTGAGTATTTTTCCACTCAATATTGGTAAATCTATCCATTCTTTTACCCTTTATCTATAGGCTGATTGTATAATCTATATTATCCATTGCTGACATGCATATCCGGATTCAACGTCAAAGAACCGGGGCGTTTTCGCCAGCCTTCTCTGATCTTTTTGAGCAGCATATCAGGATGATCAAGATTCCTTTCGTTCCTGATCTCCAGGCAGGAATAGGGATTATCAACTTTATACACCCCAATATTCTCACCAAAAACTTCTTCGGAGCGTATGAACTCCGGTCGAGTCACACAGCATAATCCTTTATAGGTCAGATATACAGGCCGTTTATACTGTCTTGGCACAAACCCCTCATCAATACGTTTCATCTCTCCTTCTTCCTCTAACCAGATGGCATTATTTTCAATCCTTGCAGGCAGAATTGTATCCAGCCCTTTGTAGACCAGCCGGTCAATCATATTGTCAATTAAGCCCTCATCACGAAATGGATAAGTGATTTCAAGAAATACCACGATATCCGGAAGAATACCGGATTTTTCCAGTTGCAGTAGTGTATATTTATAAACCTTTTCAAGGCCCACATAGTCCTTTGACAATGCCTGCTCCCTTAAAAAAGCCATATCAGCTCCCATCTTCCGGGCTGCGTCTACTGTCTGGCTGTTATCTGATGAAACAACAACTGAATCAATATATTTTGCTGTCCTGGCGGAGTTAATGGCGTATTGCAGCAGCGGCACACCACTGATACTTCTGGATTTACCCTTGATGGGGATGATCGCGGTAATATTCATATCATCCAACATGGTCATATGATTTTTCTCATAGGTATTTCCAGCAAGATTTTCCATAATTTTGACAACATTTGTACACCGCTGGATATTACCGTCCTGATGGATGCCGTGATAGTGATATACGCTGGCTGAAGGCTCATAAACGATTTTATAACCCTGATTCAAAATCTCCTGAGCCCAGACCCGATCCTCAATATTCGTGACTTTATCGTCAAAAGGTATTTTATCAAGTACGGATTTTCTGATCATGGAGTTGGCATTATGAAAAAAGCTGTCTTTTTTCTGGATCCTTCGCTCCGGGCCAAAAACAAGCATCAGATCTCTTTTGTCAGCCGGTGAGGTAAAAGACAAGGGTTCCTGCCGTCCATAGACACCAGCCACATCCGGATCATCAAAATCAAGCAATAGATTTCCCAGCCACTTTTCATTCGTAGGAATACAATGGCCGGACAGGCAAACAATAAATTCGCCTTCCGCTTTGGCAATGCCAAGGTTTAAGGATCGGCCGGGTATATAATTTTGGCAGTGAACGATTTTTTCAATCGGGAATTGCGCAACCTTGGCCAGGGTGGAATCCGTGCTTTGATTATCAACAATTATCACCTCAAAATCCTTATAATCTTGAGCAAAAACACTTTTCAGGCATGATGAAATCCAACGTTCCTCATTCCTAGTTCTGATGATCAATGATGCTTTCATTACATTCTCTTTTCAACTAATTAACTCATACTCCCGGACCTGATACATGCATCATTGTCAATACTGATCCATCACCTGATCCGTACCCAAGTATTATTTTCAGCCAAACTTCTGGCTGATGCTTCTAAAACCATTGATATACACAGTGAAGAATCAAAGGTTGCTCTAAGTCCCATCATATCTGTCGGTCCTTTTTTCCCTTTAATGATATCGGCAGTATCTTTAACAAATTGAAGTATGCTTTTAGGACCATAACCGTTTATTTTCAAGCCCTGCCCATCAACATCATGATAGAATTGACAAAAATACGGGTTGATCTGTTCGCATCCGAAATCATCTGTCGTCAAAGTAACCCCCCTGTCCTTCTGATCGCTGCGATATCTTCCTTTTGTACCGATCACTTCCAGGCGCTGGTCCGACATGGCGGTTGAAACATCAGGGTCAATCCAACCCGTCAGATGTGAAGAAAGAAAAGATCCCTTATCGTCCGCCAGTTGCCATTCGATGAGAGTCTGGATCGTATCAAAGGTATCGATTCCCTTGCCTGACAAATATTTTTTCATACCGATTGACATTACCCTCAACGGAGTTGCACTGGTTAAAAAATAGATTAGATCAACATAGTGTACACCCAGGTATTGGAAAATATTGGTTGTATCTACCCAGCTTTGGAACATGGTCAAAGGGATGAGTTTACGCTGGCTGTAGTTTATCCTGAAATGGAGCAGTTCTCCCAGTGTCCCTTGCCGGATCAGGTCAAAAAGCTTCAGGTTAGACTCATCAAACCGTTTGTGGTATTCAACACATCCATAAACATTATATTTATTTCTTAATTCAATTAATTTTTTATTCTCTTCAATTGTAGACACCAATGGTTTTACAACCTGGACATGTATTCTTTTTTTAATCAACTCTTTTGTAATATCGAAATGGAGATTGTCCGGTACTGAAACAATTGCTCCACAAGGCTGAGAAGCCTTTTTAACAGCAGTCATGTATGCACGAGGATCATCACCATTTTCCGGATAAAACCTGATATCCGGTGATATCTTTGTCAGATCTTTTAACTCTTCTGCTTTTGCTTTTGCAAGATCAGCACTTTTTTTTGTTGCGGCAGCAAGGTGAATGGTTTTGATCCATCCTTGCCGACAGGCCTCAAAAGCAGCTGGCAAAACAGTGCCATAACCCTCTGTCCCCTTGCCACAGACGTACATTCCAGCACCAACGATGACCAGATCAAACGGCTGTGACCCTTCTGAAGTCATTATTATATCCCCCTTACAACTGAATCGTACTCAACCTGATCAGCCGATCCGTCTGTAAGAGATTTTAGAATAAATTCTGCCAGTTTGAGATCTTCTTTGTGTTTAATAATAATAGAACTCAATTTGCTCACCGGAAAGAACCCCACCTTACCGACAAAAAAAGCATGTTGTTTTGTTTCATATGCATCTAAAAATGTGCTAGTTCGCCACATCATCACTGAGTAAACAAACAGTTCAACCGGTGTGAGATCCTGGGTCTGGGCAAAAAGTTCATCGGTCTTGTAATTTAAAGGTGCAGTATTAAAATTTGCATGTACTTGTTGATCTGTTGTAGTGATAAGGCTGTCTAATTTTTCTTTTTGGAAATAATTGACGACTTCTTTAATTTCTTGTCCCGTTTGCAAAGGTGAAGTCGGGTTGACCCAGGCAATGATATCACTTGGATGCTTTTTTATAAAATCAAGGACCACATCATCTGACTTGGTCGTTGAACTTCCCAGCTGCTCAGGTCGATGATAGAATTCAACTCCATAGCGCTCAGCAATCTCATTGAAAATCTTGTCATCTGCATTAATCACTATTCTGTCAAATACTCCTGACAATTTAGCAGCTTTAATGGCATAGGATATTAAAGGTTCCCCGTTTATCAGAGCCAGGTTTTTCTTTGGCAGCCTGGTACTGCCAATCCTTGCCGGGATCATTGCGATAATGTTTTCTTTTTTATCCGTCATTATTCCATCTCCACACCTAACTGGTATTTCTTGTCAAGTGCTTCAAAATCTTTCAACTCCTGCCCGGTAACAGGTATACCATCAATATTTCGATCTAAAAAACGATTTTTTTCAGGATCCCCAGCCACCATGACCGATTGACCCTCATCGAGTCGCGGCTCATTTCTCAATTCATTAATCATATCAGCCATCCGTTCTTTGAACAGATTGATATCTATGAAAGCACTGATATTCATTGCCCCGACAAAATGCCCAAGATACCTCTTCTTTCCAAGATCTTCAAACATTTTGGATATATGTGGGCCATAAGGCATACCACTTAGCATACTGCACAACACCTCAACCATAAGACTTAAACCATAGCCTTTATAGGTTCCTACCGGCAACAGCATTTTAATTTCATTTGCGTTGGTGGTCGGAATACCGTTTTTATCCGTACCAACATTTTCCGGTGCTTTCTCACCCCTCTCCTGTAGCTGGCGCACTGCATTAAAAGTAATAATACTGGTTGCCATATCCAGGCAGAAAGGGCCTTCTCCCTTGACCGGCGCGGTAAAGCAAACCGGGTTGTTCCCAAGGAAACTCCGTTTGCCATGAGTTGGTATAATTAAAGAATCCGAATGGGTGTAACTTGTGCCGATCATATCATGTTCTGCTATTTCCAATGCAAAATAAGCTGCGGCACCGAAATGAGAGGAGTTTTTAACCACAACATTTCCTGATCCATATTCATCGGCCATCTCAATGGCAATCTTAGCTGCCTCCATCCCGGCCGCATGACCAAAGGTATGATCAGCATCCAGTACCGCTATTGTCGGCATCCTTTTTTCCACAAAATAGGATGGGCATGGGTTGATCCGGCCCGATTTGATCCCGGCCAGATAATGATGAATAAGTCTGATACCATGAGAATCCGTACCCCTTAATGATGTGGAAACAAGTCCCTGGGCCACATACTCTGAAACCTGCTCATCCACTTTTTCCTTGAGTAAAGAACCCTTTATTATTTCCTTTGCTGCAATACCACTGATGTTTTCCATTTTAAACTCCTTGTATCCGTCGCAAGGTTATCATCCATTTTTTTCTACTCATCTTCACCTCCGATAATTGATACTCCTTTGGTTGCAAATAATTCTAGCATACATTAATTCAACTCATCTCAAAAAGATCCATTCTAACCGGAATATTGGCCTGGTTTAAAATTTCTTTTATTTGCGCAGGAGTATACTGCGAAAAATGAAAAATGTATGCGGCAGCCAGAGCATCCGCTCCATTCTTAATTGCATCAACACCATGATCCGGGCGTCCCATACCTCCATTGATAATTATCGGTATCTGTAATTTTTCTTTAAACAAACGTAAGAGTTCTAAATCATAACCATTTTGTGTCCCTTCATTATTTACGGATGTCAAAAGAATCTCCCCGGCACCCTTGGACTCGTATTCTTTTGCCAGTGTTAAAGGATCGACATCCAACACGCCTTTTTTTTTATTGTAAACCCTGTACTGGTTACCATTTTTTTTTGCATCTATTGAACAGATGATACATTGGGATCCAAATATATTTGCCGCTTCTCTTATAAATTCCTGATTTTCAATGGCAATGGAATTAATTGATATTTTATCTGCTCCGGCATCCAGCACCTTATAAATTGCATCAATACTATTTATCCCGCCACCAATGGTCAACGGCATGAAACACTCATTTGCCATATCCGAAATAATTTCAGTATTGATTTCTTCCCCCTGAAGGCTTGCATCAATATCCAGCACAATTAATTCATCAATATTTCTTGCATTATAGACTCTAACAGTTGTTGTGGGGTGCCCGATTGTTCTGAATGAATCAAATTGGATACTTTTCACAAGCTGCCAGTCTTTTAACAGGACACAAGGTATCAAGCGATGTTTTAACATTTAATTATCATTCGTTAAATTCATAAAATTTCGTAATATCTCCAAACCAAACCGTTGACTTTTTTCAGGATGGAATTGGCACCCATAAATATTATCCTTATTCACAGACGATGCAAAATCAACACCGTAATTTGTCAGGCTTGTTGTATACTCAGTCCCAGACTCGAAATAGTAAGAGTGTACAAAATAAAAATCTATTTGATCAGGAATGTTCTGGAAAAGAGAGCTTTTTTTTGTAAAAAATATATTATTCCAACCGACATGGGGAACTTTCAAATTTTTAATTTTAAATTTTTCAACATCTCCCTCAACCCAATTAAGTCCCGGTGTTTCTTCTATTTCATAACTTTTCTTCCCAAGAAGCTGCATCCCCAGGCATATCCCAAGAAAAATCTTTCTATTTTGAATAACTTCTTTGTTTAATAATTCAATTAAGCCCAATTGTTTTAAGTTTTCCATTCCCTCTCTAAACGCACCGACGCCGGGCAATACAATTTTATCAGCATTTTCAATTATCTTGTGGTCATTTGTAATGACCACACTTGCTCCAATCTTCTGGAAAGCCTTTTCCACCGATCTTAAATTGCCCATGTTGTAATCAACTATGGCTATAGTATTATCGGACGACATATTCTTCTTTTCTGATCAATGAGCCATCAATATCCTTTAAAAATTTTCTATTCTCATCTCTTTTAAATATCTTTTTATTTGTAAATGAGTCCATAATCTCCTGCAACTCTTCTATTGTAAAACCTGTATATTTTAAATATTCTTTAATAGCTTTTTTCGGAGGAATGCCATCATATTTATTAACGAGTCTTACCCCTTCTTCCCTTGTGATATAACCAAGCCGAATATCAAGACATGCGTTATCTGTAGCCCTGCCAAAACCATACTTCAGGTACTTTAAATGATCATGTAAATGATTACTGTAACAATCCAGGTTTTCAAAATTTTCATAGGTTGTTTCTACCGGTCTTATGGTCGTTGAAAAACCGTGACTGCTGGATTTTTTTAGAATTTCCCTTAAATCCCATTTAAAATAATAGCCTAGAAACAGTCCGGTTACGCCGACCCTTTTGATATCTTCTTCCTCGGGATAATAATAAAGCGACAGGTCTCTTTTTGTAATTCCATCGACTCCAATCATATCCGAAATCCTGTTACCCAGTAATCCACCAAATTCCTCTAACCACTGACGGTCTAAAATATGCCTGGTTTTACTTGCAGCTGGCCCGCCATACTCTATTTGAGGACTCTCCCCCCATATAATAAGCGGTATATTAAATTTTATGGCAAAGTGGGGAACCACAGTAAAAATTCCTAGATGATTTTGCCACTCAGGATCTCCAACACGTTTTATCGCTTCTTTTGCCAGCTTTTTATAAATAACTGGATTTCTCTTGATATGAATTAGATCCACTCCCAATCCATTCAAATTCTCCAGATTTTTACGCCCTACTTTCGTCGGTATGGTTGGTTCAAAACAAATACATAACGGATTCAACCCCAATTCCAAAACCTTGATAACGATATAAGTTGAATCCTTACCCCCGCTGACACCAATAACACAATCATAATCATGATTTTTCTTATACATATCAACAATTGATAAGAATTCTTTTTTTCTTTTTTCCCAATTAATTCTATCATTCTTTGCTTCTTGTGAGCGACAGGCGTCACAAACGCCCTCATCATCAAAATGAAGGTCGGGTTTAGTATCAGGCATCACACATTTTGTACAAAATCTCATTACATTTCTCCTAAAAGGACCTGGATCTTATAACCCATCAATTTTTCATTTAATTCATTTGCATTTATTAAATTGGGTATTTCTGTCTTATTATCTGTATTTCCGGAATACGGATCTTCATAGTTGAGATAATTATTAAGCACACCTATTTCCGATATTACGGTTTTGATATCCAACACATCCAAACCACATCTCTCAGCAAGCCATTTTATTGTACTGACACCATATAGATTGACATGCTCAAGGCCGTCAAACATGTTGCACTTTTCCTGTAATACTTTTGCTGCCAGTGAATCAGAGCTTGGAATTTGCATAAATATCACACCTGATTTGGCAAGTAAGTCTTTCATCATATTCAAATAAAATCCACCGTTTTTTATATGCTCGAATACATCCCATAAGGTAATTGCATCAAATTTTTTTTCAAACTTAATATTCTCAAGAAGATCATTATACACATGATGATTTTTCTTTTGAGCCATATTAAACTCCTGAACATTTAATTCAATTCCATTGGTTTCCCAATTTCTGTTTTTCGCCAGATCCAAAAAGGTGCCGGATGAACAACCAAGATCAAGAATGCTTCCCTGCAGGTTTTTTGTTTCAATAGTATCTAAACCAAGCTGATACAGGTTTTCATAAAAAGGATCTCCATCTTCAACAAGCTCTGATTGGACACTATGGTTATTTTTGTAATAATCAGTTAAGGCTTCATCCGTAAAAACAGGATTGAGAAATACCATACTGCAATTTGAACACTTCACATATTGGCCACCCTCTTTTGTAAATATTGATAAGTATTCGGTTTTGTCACACACTGGACATTTTCTTTCTTCAAGAAATTCATCTTTAAACAGACCATCTCGGGGATTAATATATTTTTCATGGCTGGCAATACTTGCCTTCCATAATTTGCTTCTTTGATCATGCAGTTCTTTAACTGTTTGGCTCATAACCTTTTCCCTTAATGTACTTATTCTTCACAATTCACTTGAATAGATAGTTTTTAGATGTTCTAATATTTTTTTCGGCATCTGGATTCTACTTATTAAAGCCCATGGTGATTCTAGTAATTTTTAATGCAATAAAGCTGTAACTTCAAACAGCAAATATTGTTCCATACCATAACATAGAAAAGCCGAAAGCGCTATTTAAACATAAAACACAGGGAGTTAGTGAGTTGATTTGCCACAGTGGTGTATAATCAAATTTCAAATTTTCGATTTTGATAGGAAAAATTTTCCTTCTGATGTATCCTATGTACCATGTTTTCTAAAATTAATCTTTCTTTGAAATTGTAGACACAAAATTATGCTGCATTGTCAAGGCAATTGCCGATTGTCTAACAGAAATATTAAAATAATCATTACAATCTAATTTAATTTCTCAAATTGTTGATATGCCTCTTGGGCCGCCTCATGGTTCCCCAATTTAGTATGGCAGTCACCAATCTCCTTTAACGCAATGTTTTTTTCCGGTAATGCAATAAAATACTGTTCATATGCAAGGATGGCGCCATCATAATCTCTCTGCGACTGAAGATTTTTACCCATATTATACCAGTAAACAGCATATTGTTTATCCAGATTAACTGCTGTTTTTAGATATTGTATTCCTGAATTAAAATCCTCCACAGCAAAATTGACATCGGCTAAGGCTATATAAATATCGGCATTAACCGGTAGGATAGAAAGTGCTTTTTGATAATGATCCAATGCCTCTTGATATTTTTCTTTATCTATTAAAATTTTGCCATAATTGAGATAGAATCTTTTCACTATATCCTCTGTTAAAAACTTTAGAAGTTGCCTTTCTTCTGTAATTAAATCAATCCATTTTCCCATAAGATTTTTATGGGAATCGGGTTCCAGATCATTTTTTTTCAAATCATCTTCAGCAAATTGTTTAAATTCACTTTTGATAGCTGGATGCTCTGGACAGCATTTTAAACCCTTTAAAAGTAAAGCGTTAACAATAGCACTGCCAAAATCTTCAAGAGTACTTTTAGATATTGCCAGCCTCCAGTAATAATCTGCTATTTCGTTACGTTTTTTATTAATTTTTTTAGTAAATGAGGCATCATAATTTATGGCTGACTGGAAGCTTAATTCCACCGCCTCATAATCTCCATGATGTAATGCTATGATACCAGTGTAATACTGCATTGCCGCAGAATTCTCTATCCTTGAAGCATATTTGTCCAGCATCTTTCCAAGCAGTACATAATTCCCGGACTGGGAATACAACATTGCCAGTTCAAGAATACTTTTCAAACTGGTTTCATCTTTTTCAATCTTTTCAAATTGTGATTTTTCATTACCATAGTAAGTTATCAGTTCATTTAACTGCCGCTTAAATCTACCCAAATTTTTCATTCTGATTTTGTTTACTTTGTCCATTCGTTCTGAAGTTTTTGTAAGCCATTCAATATATTTCTCAGGGATACCCTCAAGCTTTTCAAGCTCTTTTTTCTCCCTTTCATTATGTCTCAATCCATCCATCGTCATTTCATCAAAAAGTGGCCATAAAGGGCTTGTATCAGATTTTTTATGACATGTATCAAGATCTGATACTTTCTTTTTCAACTTCTCAGGCAAGGTTGAAAAGGAGCTATATTTTTGGCGGCTTTTTTTCAGTCGGCCCAATTTTTCTTTAACCTGCTTTGCCACTTTATCTGCTTTTCGTATCGTAATTTCGACTTCTTTAACTTTCTTTAATGTGATTTCCATTGATTGCAGAGGACTTTCCTGCCTGTGGGCATGGTCAATATCAAGATTGATCTTTCGGGTACAAAATTTATCGATTGCCTTTGAAAGGGGCATGGGTTTTTCGCCCTCAATAAACGCCCCTCCCTCGGTTGAATTGATGACCTTCCTTTTTGATCCATCTATCATTTTTTCAAATGCATGTTTATAACCATGCATTTGTCTATTTGTGGGGACTTTGGATTCAACATTGCCTTTTACCCACATGATATCCTTCCCTTTATCCAGCATTTTTTTAACAGTTTCGTCGCTGCTGAGAACCACATTTGATGAATGTCCCTGACCATTCGAAAACGCCAAATCCTGACCCACAAAGATAATGGGATCACACCCCATAATTTGTGCGGAAGTAAAATTGAGATGGGCAACAGTCCCAATTCCGCCGATAGCAATTTTACCGCCCAGAGAGGCATTGATCCAGTTCTCTAAGGCATTATTACCAAAAGCCCAATAAATATTATCTGCTGGAAATTGTTTGGTAACCGTATGGGTAACCCATGATGTGCATACCAGATTAATCTGCTGGCAGACCGGATTAAAGGCTTGTCCGGAAATTTTTTCATAGGTGAGTGGATTATAGTCTATCGAGGTAATAAAATCAGGTTTGATTCCGTGATTTAGAAGACTGGGTAATGCCGTATCAACTGAAATAATAACAGACTTGCCCATTGCTTTTACAACCTGATCAATATTTTTATCCAGTGAAGGGCCTGCTGCTACAATCAATGCTGGAATATTTTTATACTTTCCCGCCAGATCTTCAAGTTTTTTATCATGATGCATTGATGTTAAATGTTTTAATCGATTTTCAAAAAAAGTGCTTCCAAAACGTGTTTTTGTGGCGCCATCAGTGTTAAATGCATTGATATAATCAAATACCCGGGAAGATAAATCTTCATAGGCTTTATTCACCTTAAAGCATGTTTGCAGATTCAATGTATGAATATTTTCGAGCATCAACGCTCTGTTTGCAGGTGCCATAACAGATGGCAAGTTGTCCTGTCTGCCTAAACAAATATTCACACGTTTATTCGTAAAAAGCTCGCTTAGATCCATATTCTCAATGGCATGAATAAAAAAATCAACATTGAGTTCAAAGATAATGATATGCTGGAGCTTTTCCCTTTTTCTCAACAATTCAAGGACTGAATAGCCGAGCCCCATGCCAAACATCAGCACAATGCCTGTGGAATCCTCATTAACTATTGAGAAAAACTTTTCAACTTCAGCACCCGGATCTTCCCGATCATGAATATATATTTCTTCATTTTCAACGATTTTGACTTTTATATTCGGTTTTTGATTTTCGGAAAAAACAAGTTCAGTTTCAGATATTTTTTCCTGGACTTTGGAAACCTGTTCAAACGCATCCGGATGATTTTTCCTTAACAGGGCCAAATTTTTTTTAAAATGGGTTTTATCCGATTCCGCCATTTACTTCTCCATTTAGAATAGTTTGTTGAATAATGACATTTTTAATATTGCAATAGTTAAAAAAAAACGCAACCCATAACTATTCTTTAAAGAATCCTCTATTTGAGTCGATACTACTTATTAGACATAAATACATCCGTGCAAAGGAGGTGACAGAATAAAAGCGGAAATGTTCCAAGATTAATTACTAAACGCCCGGGAAAGGAATCCCGGGAATAACTTACATGGAGGAGTAAACATGGCTCTTAGAATTAACACGAACATAGCGGCATTAAGTGCCCACAAAAACATGATCAAAAATGACAATTCCCTTTCAGCTTCCCTTGAAAGGCTGTCATCCGGACTAAGAATCAATAAGGCAGCAGACGATGCTTCCGGCATGTCCATTGCCGATTCCCTGCGCTCACAGGCAATGGGTCTTGGTCAGGCTATCAAAAACGCCAACGATGGTATCAATATTGTCCAGACGGCTGATGCTGCCCTGGATGAATCCATCAATATTATTAATACCATTAAAACCAAATCCATCCAGGCTGCCCAGGATGGTCAGACAACAGAATCAAGGGCTGCCATTCAGTCGGATATTACCAAACTGATGGAAGAACTGGATATTATTGCAAAAACAACCGCCTTTAACGGCCAGAAACTTTTGTCCGGTAATTTTGTTGATAAAAAGTTTCAGATTGGTGCCTATTCCGGTGAAACGGTTAACATTTCCATCGGTTCAGCTGAATCTACCAAGATAGGGCATGTGACAACCGGTAAGCTTTCCCTGGCTAACAATGCGCCGGGAAGTGTTGAAATAGCTATTTACAGCAGTCTCCAGGATAAAAATTTTGAACTCCAGGCGACTGAAGTTGGCTACACCAACAGTCGGGAAAACAGCATGGCAGCTGTGGCCGATTCCATCAACAAGCTGTCTGATGTGCTTGGTATCACGGCAGCCGCTGAAGTAAAATCCTCTACCAGTAGCTTTATCGGAGCTGGCACATTATCGGATTTTTCCATTAATGGTGTTACCATGAATGGTGTCAATGTAGTTGAAAGTGATACCGATGGTTCCCTGGTTAAAGCGATTAACAGCAAAACCTCTCAACATGGTATCCTGGCTACGGTAAACTCTGAAGGCCGATTGACGCTTAAATCCAGTGATGGTCGTGCCATTGAAGTCAAAGCGGATAGCGCTGGTTTACAGTCTGTATTCAAAGGCCAGGATCTTTCCACTGTGGGTCATATCAACCTGAACCAGAACGGCTCCAATGATATTGTTATCACCAATAAAGATGGCGGTGATGTGGTCACATTGACCAATAATCTTGATGTGTTGAAATCTGAAGCATTTACTTCTTCAGCTACGGCTGAAGTAGGTTCCAAAATCAGTAATACCTCAGTTATCGGTGCCGGCTGGACCACCAACCAGGATATTGTTGCAAGTGCAGCTTTTTCCGCTAATATTATCACATCAGAAGCAACCACGCTTGCTGCCGGTTCAGTATTGGGCAGTGGGTCGACCGTTGTTTTTAATGGTTCGGTCAACGGCTTGGTAACGACCAGCGGGACCTCAACCAGCATGACAGCCCCCAGTACAATGGCTGTATATTCAACGATTGCATCCGGTAGTATTCTGGGTGTTGGCACACAAATCGGCACTGGTGTAGAACTCGAGGGGCTAACCATTATTGAGGCCACTGGTGCAACCACGGCTGATAATGACATCGCATCCGGTTCAGTATTGACCGCCGGTACAGTTCTGGCTGCCAACACAGATCTCTCCGGAGTGGCTGTCACCATCGAACAAACAGCTTCGACAGTTGGTGATAGTACCTTAATCTCCGGTAGTACTCTTGCGGCAGGGACTATACTCTCCGCCACATCAGTTCTTGTCAGTGGTACTTTTATTATCGAAGGTACGGAAACCACAACTACTTCCAGCCTTATCTCCAGCGGTTCTATCCTTGGAGTCGGTTCCGTGGTTGGAAATGGAACGGTTCTTTCCGGCAACGATATCAATGTTTTTCAAACAGGAGAAACCACAGCAACGAGTACATTTGTTTCAGGAACCGTACTCGCTGCCGGCACAGTTCTCAAAGCGGGTAGTTATGTTACATCCGGGGCCGCGCCGTATGGAATTACCGGACTGGACGGTACAACCTATTCCGGCACATTGAGTCAGGATGTTACCCTCTTAACCGCCGCGACAGTTTCGAGTGGTAATTTTACAGCAGCGGCCGGCAGTAGTTTTGCCAACGGTACCAGTTTCCATTCAGGGTCAGTAGTTTATACTGACATGACCTTGTCAGCTGAAACAACGCTCCAGTCCAGCGGAAACTTTACTATTGGAACACAATTGGCCGGTGGAACAACCCTGCTCGGAAATACTGGTGTAAATATTGGTGCAGATTTAACCCTGCGCAACGCTTCAAACTTAGCTGAAGACATGACTGGAAAGACCGGATCTGTTCTGGCAGATGGAACCTCACTTATCGCCGGTTCTTCAATCGGTGCAGATATTACACTGAAGAGCAGCGCCACGCTCGATACAGGCAAGAACATTACAGCCAAGGCAGGATCTATTCTTGGCGCTAACACCAGTCTTGCTTCGG
The DNA here is from genome assembly GCA_023139225.1 of Desulfobacula sp. Lineage (GTDB taxonomy): Bacteria > Desulfobacterota > Desulfobacteria > Desulfobacterales > Desulfobacteraceae > Desulfobacula. Next base: position 27,481 of record JAGLNZ010000207.1, read on the forward strand.
GTTCTACCATCAATGCTAATATAACATTGGCGCAGGCCTCTACCCTTGGTGCCAGTAGTGCGATGAAGGGTATAACAAAAGAGGTAATCCTGGGCACGGGATCCGTTCTTGCTGAGGATAGTGTTATAAGGGAAGGGTCAACGATTTTTGGCCAGGTGTCATTGGGACTGAGCGCCACATTTAGCAAAAATCAGTCTATCGGGATTGGCTCCACAATCGAGCTGAATGATTCATTTATTAAAGCTGGCTCCACCATTGGTGGTGAGGCGACTACAAGACAGGATCTAAATGTTGTCAACGGTGCTTTTACTTTAGGAGCGGGCACAAAACTGGCAATAGGCTCAATGTTGTCCAACGGATCCACCATCGGTGGAACCGTCACCCTGAGTTCGGATGAAAAAGTGGCCAGCGGAACGCAGATGCAGCTTGAAGCAGGTTCTTCATTGGCTGATGGCAGTATCATTACAGCCGGTACCTATCTAACCAATGATATAACTGCTGCTGATGGAACGGTATATGCAGCTGGTAATATTGCTGAAAGTGATATTACCACAGGTGGTGTTAACCTGATCAGCAATGCCATGACCTTACAGGAAGGTTCTGTGATGGCATCTGGCAGCACCATCGCTGCAAATGCAGGTGGCATTGCTGCAACTGCCCAGGTGACTGATTCTTCCGTTGCAAGACTTTCCGAGATTAGTGTTCTGACCCAGGAAGGTGCACAGATCGCCATTGCAGTAGCTGATGCTACTCTGAAAGATCT
>JAGLNZ010000208.1 GCA_023139225.1 Desulfobacula sp.
GATTGTATCATTGAATTTACCGGCGGGCTGTGTCCCATGACCCTTTGTGCCAAACAATTGTTGAACGGACCCTGCGGCGGTGCTGAAAACGGCCACTGTGAAGTGGATCCGGAACGTCCCTGCGGCTGGATACTGATTTACGAAAGACTTAAAAAACTGGGACGTCTTGATCTTCTTGACCCGTATCAACCTCCGAAAAAAAATTCAAAATGGAGCCGCCCGCGTACCCTTGAGGTCAGTCCGACTGAAGCTACATTCTGTTCTATCGGTGGCAAGGTTACTGTCAGCAATCAAGATTAGCTGATAAAACTAATGTTACGCACCAACGAACCAGATGATTTTGGTCAACAATCTAAGATATATAATTTTCAAGGAGTTCAACAATGAAACTGACAACCTTATTTGATAAAGGTGAATTTGTTATTACCGGTGAAGTCGGGCCCATTAAAGGTGCCATTCACAGAGATAAGAGCATCGAACCCAGTTGCGCTATTGAAGCGCTTCAACTTCACCAGCATGTCCATGCCGTAAATGTAACCGATAACCAGTCTGCCGTCATGAGACTGGGATCACTTGCAGCAAGTGTGCGATTGAAAGCAAATGGAGTAGAACCGGTTTACCAGCTCACCTGCAGGGATCGAAATCGACTGGCATTACAGTCTGACCTGCTCACTGCCTATTCTCTGGGTATTGACAACGTTTTACTGCTGACCGGAGACCATATCCAATTAGGGGATCACAAGGAAGCCAAACCCGTGTTTGATCTTGATTCAGTCCAGTTGATTGATATGGCAAAAGGTCTTAAACGAGGCTATGATATTTCAGGAAGCCGGATTGAAAATTATCTTGATATGGCCTTTGGTGCTGTTGTTAATCCTAACTCCGATCCGCTTGAGCTGCAATTAATGAAAATGAAGAAAAAAATTGATGCCGGCGCACAATTTTTTCAGACCCAGGCAGTTTATGACATTAAAATTTTTAAAAAATTTATTAAAAAAGCTGAAAAATTTAATATTCCCACACAAGTGGGTATCGTTATCCTGAAAAGTCCTCAAATGGGAAAATTCATGAATAAAAATATATCCGGCATCCATGTTCCGGATGAATGGATCGATGAAATCGGAACGGTAGGCAAGGAAGATTATAAGAAAAAAGCCGCTGAAATGGCCGGCCGGTTTATTAAAGAAGTCAAATCCATGGTCCAGGGAGTCCATATCATGCCCCTTGGCTGGACCGATATAGTGCCTGATATTCTTGAACATGCCGGTATCAGCCAACCACTTAAGAATTAGTATTTATTTTTACGACCCTATTCACTTCATGAGGTAATTTTTAAATTGTTTACTGAAACCATATCATACCAGGCGGCCCTGATTGCAGGGCTGCTTTCGTTTTTCTCACCCTGTATTCTGCCTTTGATTCCTGCATATTTTTCATTTATTACCGGTTTGTCTGTTGATGAATTAACAAGGGATTCAAAAAAAACAAGGCAGAAAGTCATCATCACAACACTGGTTTATGTGTCAGGATTTTCATTTATATTTATCCTTTTAGGCGCTTCCGCCTCCTTTCTTGGCGGTTTTATTTCTCAGTACACCTATATTCTAAGATATATCGGGGGGGCAGTCATATTAGTTTTTGGACTTCATCTACTGGGCATCATAAATATAAAAACCCTTAATTTTGAAAAAAGAGT
>JAGLNZ010000209.1 GCA_023139225.1 Desulfobacula sp.
ACAAAGGCTATAGTTTATATCAACAAAACAGCAGGTCTTTTTTTAATTGTTCTGGGAATACTTTTAATAACAGACAAATTCAGAATACTGGCCGGTTTATAAAAAGGACTTATTCAAACATGAAAACAAAAATTATTATTTTTATACTGGCCTCATCATTTTTATTGACCCTGCCCATCCAGACCTTTGCCGCATCAAGCGGAATCAAGTGGCAGAACTATGAACAGGGGATCTCAATGGCAAAAGAGCAGGAAAAAAAGATCTTTCTATATTTTCATGCAGACTGGTGTAAATATTGCAAAAAAATGGGCTCCACCACTTTCAAAAATGCACAGGTTATTGATTTGCTGAACAAACAATTTATTTCCATTCAAATCGATTCTGAAAAACAAAAAAAAATTGCCTACAAATATGGTGTCAGAGGGCTGCCGGCCTCATGGTTTCTTGAAAAGGATGCCACACGGATAAACACCCTGCCCGGATATGTTGACGGGCCTATTTTTGCTCTTATTTTACAATATATTAAAACCAATAGTTTTCAAAAAATGAGCTTTCAGGAATTTACAAAAACTTTATAAAAAACCTTCATGGCTATTCAAAGAGAGAAGAAATGAGTAAGAAAATTTCACGCAGAGCATTTTTAAAGGGCTCCATTACCATTGCCGGATCTGTTGCAGCCTCTGCCACTATTACAACGGCGGCAAATGCATTGACCAAAGAAAAAAAAGAACCCATTGCCACTTTAATAGATATTTCAAAATGTATTGGATGTGAGGAGTGTGTATATGCCTGCCAGGAATCAAATGCAGACAAATTCCCAAACCCTGAAAAACCATATCCTAAAATGTATCCCAGCCGGGTTCCAGTTGAAGACTGGTCACAAAAACAAGATGTTACAGACAGATTAACTCCTTATAACTGGCTTTACATACAGCATGCCAGTGCAAAAATAGATGGCGAAGAAATAGAATTGACCATTCCAAGACGCTGCATGCACTGTGACAATCCCCCCTGTGTAAAACTATGTCCATGGGGATCGGCAAAGCAGGAGGATAACGGTCTTTCCAGAATTGATTCGGATCTGTGCCTTGGCGGGGCCAAATGTAAAACTGTCTGCCCCTGGGATATTCCCGAACGACAGACCGGTACCGGTATTTATCTTAACCTTTTACCTGCTCTTGCCGGAAACGGGGTGATGTATAAGTGTGACCGGTGTTACAACCTGCTTGAACAAGGAGAAGTCCCGGCCTGTATCGAAGCATGCCCTGAAGATGTCCAGACCATTGGTCCCAGAAGCGAAATTCTCAAGCAGGCCCATGCACTCGCCAAGGAAATGAATGGCTATATTTATGGAGAACACGAAAACGGGGGGACCAACACCATTTATGTGTCCCCTGTTCCCTTTGATGAGTTAAATAATAGTATTGAAAAAGGAGAAGGCCGGCCTCATCTTGAAAAAGTGGACGATAAAATGGCTTCAGGAAATAATATTGCAAAGGCCATGCTCATTGCTCCCATTGCAGGTATCGCTGCTGCTGCGGGTAAACTTTACAAAGCTACAAAGGAGGTCGTATAATGAAAAAAATAATAAATATCCAATCTTATATTTACGGGATTACCTTCTTTTTTATCACATTATCCGGGTTTGCACAGATGCCGATTTTCAAACGCTACTATATTGCTGATATCCCGGGACTTGGGTGGCTGGCTGATTTTTATGTTACCCATTTGATGCATTACATTTTTGCAGGAATCTTTATTGCTTTAGTTGTATATTCAATTATTGATTTCATAATTTTCAAGATGAACTTTGATCACATGAGAAAAGACATGGTTGTAAGGATTGTTATTTTTTCAGGATTGATCTTAACCGGATCTTTGATGGTGATCAAAAATTTTTCCGGCACTCCTTTTCCTAACGGATTGATTATTGGCCTTGATGTGTTTCACCTTCTTTTTTGCATGGCACTCATAATTTTTGGCCTTTATCAATTGATTAAAGGAAAAAAAGCATTATTATCTGAGTAATGTTTAAACTGTAACGACAGGCTTATATGAGAGGATAGATCCCATGCCGATTTTTGAATATAAATGCAACCAATGTGAAAAAGAATTTGAAAAACTGGTTTTTTCCGGTGAAGAAAATAATGTTTCCTGCCCTGAATGTAAAAGCCTTGATGTGGCCAAAAAAATGAGTGCTACAAGTTTTATGGGAAACAGTATCGGCACATGTGCTACAAGTCCTTCCAAAGGCTTTTCATGAGCCGGATAAAAATTTTCCTTCCGTTGGAAGGACAGATCTCAATTATATCGACAGGCCGTCAAACCCGAGTTTGCCGGCCTGTTAATATTTCAATCTTGTTTTTTTTTCTTTTTCATTTTTATATACCAGTCTTGTTTGCCGTAAAGTTCATCTGAACATTGAGAACACATGCCATGACTGAATAAAATATCGGAATGGCTCTGTAGATATACTTCCAGATTATTCCAATAGCCTTTATCATCCCGAATTTTTTTACATCTGGCACAGATAGGGAGCAAACCACTTAATGTTTTAACATTTTCAAGTGCTTTCTGAAGTTCTTTGATCGATTTTTCTCGTTCTTTTTCTGCCAGCTTGCGATCACTGATTTCATTCTGAAGCAGCTCCATGGATGTAGTGGTTCGTTGAAGCGTTCTTGCCATGGTGTTAAATGAGTCGCCCAGCTTGCCGAATTCATCTTTTTGTTTAAGATTGATTCTGTATTTAAAATCTCCTTTTCCAATTCTTTCGGTAGCTTCATCAAGTTTTGCAAGAGGCTTGGCGATCATCCGGCCAAACAGGTAAGAAACTAACACTAAAATCAAAATTATTGCAGTGCCTATTATAAGAACTGATCTAATGGATTCATTGATTGGTGCAGTAACTACGTCCATTTGGCGATAACAAAGAACATACCATGATTCACCCGTATTGCCCTTTTCATGATCAATGGATTCAAATGTTCCCCCAAAGCCATATCCTTTCTGGCCTTGTGTCAATTTAAGTTCTGAAAACCCGACAAGGCATTTTTCCCCTGAATTATTTAAAATAAAAATTTCATTATTTTTATTTTTTAACAGGTTATATATATCATCATGAACCTGTGTGCTCAACGGTTCATAACCTTCTTCAAAAACAATCATTCCGCCGGAGCGGGTCAGTTTGAATTTGCCGAGTAATTTATCGTGTGCACCAGATATCAATTTGCTGATACTACCAAGGATATTAAGGTTACATTTTAATATGCCGATTATTTCCCCACCTTTTCTAACAGGAACAACAAGGCCCAGGACATATCCGCCAACACTATCATCATACCCGCGGTCATCAAAAAATACAGCTCCCCGGCCATTGTTATATGATCCCAGCCACCAGTATTTATGCCCATGGGCAAAGGTTGACAACTTTGCAGTTGATGAAACCAAAGCACCGAATTTATCGGTAAGAAAAATTTCTCCGTATTCGCCCTTGAGACTCGCCTGTTGGGATTTTAGAAACTGTGATACTTTATTATCAGTGAATTTTAAAATAAAATTGTTATTGGGATCTTTTATTGATTCCCATTTTTTATTTAATAGTTTTATAGATTTTTTTCTTTTTTCCTCGGAAAGGTTAGCATAGGAAAAATTACTCGTCTCCAAAACTTTTTTTATGATGGGTGTATTCGCCAGAGTCAGGGTTGTTTTTACTTTTTCATAAAGAAGCTGATCAATGTCATCTGAAATCTCATTGGCAATGGATTTTGTGTACTGGAACTGTGATTTTATAATCGAATTATAGCTGGTTACATATATAGCAGATGATAATAAAAGCAGAACAATCATACCGGTTACCAGAATAACAAAAGAAAGCTTGTTTGAAAATTTCATTGCAATGACCTCCATCAGGACTCAATCAAGTAAAGTTTAACAATCGAAGCAATAAATTAGCAAATGCTATCCTGTTAATTTAACAATCTTAATCTAATGTGTAAAGCGATATCAAAAGATAATAAAGCACCTGCCGGATTGGCAGGTGCTTTAAATTTGAATGGGGCCTATTCTTTGGACAATTTTGTCAGCTCATTTTTAATAGCATCCAGCTCTTGTTCCAGCGTTTGTGCCCGGCGTGTAAGACTTTCCTTTGTTGCGGAGGATGGGGAGACTGTGTCCATTTGGCCGTAGTCTCGTCCCCAGCCAGGGCCTTGCCCTCCTCTTCTACCATTTCCACGGCCTCTGCCATATCCCATGGTATCAAATGTGCTGCCCTGAGCACCGGTACCTGCTCCTCTTCCACAGACACCTTGTCTTCTTCCCGTCATGGGTCCTTCGTTCATGGGTCCTCTTTGATTAAATCCAGGCATAATTATACCTCCTTTGTTTTATTGGTTTACATGTTATTTCTGCGGCTGCCATTGCCTTTTCCACTGCCCAGGCCCCTGCCGCGCCCACGGCCTTGACCTTTTCCGCGTCCATGGCCTCTGCCTGGTCTTTGACCTGACATCTCATAGCAGCCGCCTTCTATTTTCAATCGTTGCCGCGTTACAAGGGCTTTGGAAAGATTGAAGCGAGCACTTTTGAGTATTCTTCCAAAAGTCTGCCTTGATACATTCATCATGGTTGCGGCCTGACTCTGATCCATGCCCTCAAAATCGATGACCCTGATCGCTTCAAATTCTTCCAGAGAAAGGATCACCACACCTGCATTTGGGGCACCGTCAGGTATGAATCCCCTGGTAACCGGTCTTTCTACGATATATCTGGGTCTTTTGGGTCTTGGCATGGGTCCTCCTTTTTAAGGGATCAATGAATAATTCATTTTGGTCATTTGACTATAATATAGGCTTGCTTTTAGGAAGTGTCAAGGAAAATAATGGTCAAATGACCAAAAAGTTTATCTTTAATTTAAACAGGTCTTGGTTCTCTTTAATAGTGGAAACCAAGGAAACCCCCCGGCGATACCACCTGGGGGTTAAAAGAAGGAATGTAAAAAAACCATTGGTTTTATATGAGTTTAACCGTGAAGCGGTGTGCCACAAGCCTTTAAGGAGATTTCGCCCATGATTTCAGCCAGTGTGGGATGAGCATGGATAGTATGGGCGATATCCTTTGCAGTCAATCCCTTTTGAATGGCAAGGGTTGCTTCTGCAATAAGATCTGTTGCATGGGCCCCTATCAGGTGAACACCAAGGATTTTATTGGATTCTTTTTCAACTATCATTTTTGCTGTTCCTGCGAGCTCATCAATGGCCTGGGCTTTTCCAAGGGTTCTGAAATTGACACTGAACGCTTCCACGTCATACCCCTTTTTTCTGGCTTGGGCCTCACTTAATCCAACCGTACCGATTTCCGGCATGGTAAAAATAGCTCCCGGAATCACATCATAATTCATAGTACTGCCTTTACCCATTGCGTTTTGAGCGGCAACAATTCCTTCATGGGAAGCGACATGTGCCAGCATAACTTTTTCAGGTCCGAGAATATCACCGATGGCATAAACGTCTTTTACGCTTGTTTCTAATCGTTCATTAACATCAATCCAGCCCTGGGGTGTAATTTTAATACCGATATTTTCAAGCCCTAACTCAGATGATAACGCAGATCTTCCAATACAGACCGCCATTTTCTGAGCTTTGATCATATTGGTTTTTAATTTTTTAGGCTTTGGATTATCCGTAAACGGCGAGGTATCCATATGAATTGAAACAAGGTCTTCTTTTATATCCGAGGATTTAACGATGGTATCACAAAAA
>JAGLNZ010000021.1 GCA_023139225.1 Desulfobacula sp.
CATACAGTCAACTATCATGATAAAAACCGGGTTAAACATAAGGTAATCGGACATCAATGGAAGATTGTTCTTTGGTCGTATTCTTGAATGTATCTGTAAGAATTACAATAGGTTGTCATGGCGGAAGTGCATGGGAATCGAACCCACCCGCCAGGGTCTTAGCCCGGCACATCGGATTTGAAGTCCGAGGGCCCCACCAGTGAGCCGCGCACTTCCGCAATTAATTATAGAATTAATAAAAAAAAAATAGTATATATTATTCCTTTGATTTGTCAAGTTGACAACTCGTAATTTTATGAAGGAATAGTAAATGATAAATTCACAGAGACTGGCTCAAAGATTCAGAGCATTTGTTGAAATTGATTCTCTTTCCCGGCAGGAGAAAGATGTTGCATTGGAACTTGAAAAAATATTAACAGCAATGGGAGCAACGGTCTGTTTTGACACTGCCGGGGAACAGGTAAGCGGCAATTGCTCCAATCTTGTTGCCAAGTTTAAAGGGACCATCGATACAGAACCTATATTTTTATCAGGTCACATGGATACGGTTGGACCTGGAAAAGGTATAAAAGTCCTGTTTGAGGATGGTGTTTTTAAAAGTGACGGAACAACCATTCTAGGTGCGGATGACAAATCCGCTCTTGCCATCATTCTTGAAGTCATGGATGTAATCCTTGAGAACAAAATAGATTACCCGCCGGTTGAGCTTATTTTTACGGTTTGTGAAGAAATCGGTCTTTTAGGGGCAAAGTATTTTGATTATTCCTTAATGGATTCAACGTTTGGATATATTCTTGATTCAACGGATACACAGGGGATTGTTACAAAAGCGCCAGCTGCCAATAAAATTATAGTTAAAATATATGGCAAGGCTGCACATTCTGGCGCAGAGCCGGAAAACGGAGTTAATGCCCTTTTAGTCGCTTCAAAAGCTATTTCAGAGCTTAAACTTGGCCGGATTGATGAAGAAACCACCTGTAATCTTGGAACCATTAAAGGTGGAATTGCCACCAATATTGTCCCTGCGTTTGTTGAAATCCACGGGGAAGCAAGAAGCCATGATGTTGAAAAATTAGAAATAGTTACGAATAGTATTGTAAATACATTTCAGGCTGTAGCAGAGGAATTTAAAAATAATTCTGATCTTCCCAGGATAGAAGCCATTGTCGAAAATGATTTTCCCAATACCAATATTTCCGAAGATCACAAGGCCATTAAACTTGCCAGGAAAGCTGCAGACAATCTTGGAACTGTTTTGGCAAGCAAGACCATTGGCGGTGGTGCAGATGCAAATGTTTTTTTTGGCAAAGGCATTATTGCAGGAGTTCTTGGAACCGGCATGACCGATGTCCATACCTTAAATGAATCTATTACCATCAAGGACATGGAGGATACGGCAAAACTGGTACTTGAAATTTTAAAGGTTCATGCTGCAGGAGAAACGTTATAGATGATCGCCTATGTTGACATGTTTTCCGGTATCAGCGGCGATATGACCCTTGGGGCGCTGATTGATCTTGGCGTACCTGTTAACTGGATAGAAGAGGAATTGTCCCATGTTTTAAGAGGGTTTCAATTAAAGACAAGCATTGTATATAAGCACCATTTAAAAGCAATAGACCTGATTGTGGATGTTTCTGATAAAGATAATTCATCAAGGAACTACAAAGATATCAAGGAGTTGATTAAAAATAGTTCTTTGCCTGAAAAGGTGAAGAAGAATAGTCTGTTAGCTTTTGAAAAAATAGCCCGGGCTGAGTCGGTAATTCATGGCAAAGATATTGAAACGGTTCATTTTCATGAGATTGGAGGCATTGATTCCATTGTTGATATTATCGGCTCTTTTTTATGTGTGGAGTATCTTGGTATTAAAAAGGTATATGCCTCCCCAGTTCCTTTAGGATCAGGATTTGTGACGTGCTTCCATGGAAAAATACCGGTTCCGGTTCCGGCAACTGTGGCAATTTTAAAAGATATTCCTGTCAAACCGTCCGATGCAAACACTGAGATTGTTACTCCGACAGGGGCAGCCATTATTGCTACCCTTGCTTCCTGTTTTGGACGAATGCCGGAAATGACCATGCAAAAGGTCGGCTATGGTGCAGGAAAAAGAGATACCGGCTCCGGCCTTCCCAATCTGCTTCGCATTATTCTGGGAAAAGAGATAAAAGATCAAAAGGAAGACAAAGCAGCCATTCAAAAAGAAGCTATTTATGTTGCTGAAACAAACGTGGATGATATGAACCCTGAAGTTTTAGGATTTCTAATGGAGACCTTGTTTGAAAATCAAGCGCTTGATGTTTGTTATGTTCCGGTTCAGATGAAAAAAAACAGACCCGGGATTCAAATTGAAGTGATGTGCCGCAAAGAGGATTTGGATAATATTGTTCACATCATCCTTGCCCAGACCACATCCATCGGGGTGAGGTGTCATGAATGTGAGCGATTTTTTCTTTTAAGGGAAAAAGCGTTTGTTAAAACCTTATTTGGAAAATTGCAGGTAAAAAAAATTACCAATCCCGACAACACTGTCCGGTTTGTTCCAGAGTATGATATTGCAAAAAGGATAGCAAAACAAAAAAAGATTGCCTTAAAAGATGTTTATAACCAAATTTTACGTGATGCCAACCCTCTGGCACAATCCAGTTGACCCAATCCTCTTGACAGGGACCCATACAGAATATAGAACTGCAAAATGACCTTAAAACACAAATTCATAATGTTTATAGCTACAGGATGCTACTCCGGTCAAATTCCTTTTGCACCTGGTACGTTTGGAACGATTGCAGCGATTCCTTTTGCCCTTGTTTTTTTAATTATTCCTTCATCTTTTTATGGGATTTATATTGCAGGATTAATCCTTGCTGCCATTTATTTTGCAGATCAGGCTGAAAAGATATTGGACAAAAAAGATCCCGGCTGTATTGTTATTGATGAGATTGCGGGATATGTGGTGACCATGTCAATAGTTCCCGTTAATATCTATACGATTGGCGCCGGTTTTTTTATATTCAGGTTTTTTGATATTGTGAAATTTGGACCAGTGAAATATTTTGAAGAAAATTTTTCAGGGGGTGCAGGGGTGGTGTTGGACGATATTATGGCAGGCATTTTTTCTGCGGTTGTGTTAAGAATTCTATATTTATCGGGTATATTTTAGGAGAAAAAGGGATGGATAAAAATTCGGAAAAAGAAAAGGCTGTAAAAACGGCAATGAGCCAGATTGAACGCCAGTTTGGCAAGGGATCTATCATGAAACTGGGTGGCAGACAGATTGAGGCCGTTCCTGTTATACGAACAGGCTCCCTGGCTCTGGATAAAGCCCTTGGCGTTGGTGGCTATCCGCGGGGCAGGGTGATTGAGGTGTATGGTCCTGAATCTTCGGGAAAGACAACCCTGGCCCTTCATGCAGTTGCCCAGGCACAAAAGGACGGCGGGATCGCAGCTTTTGTTGACGCTGAGCATGCTCTGGATGTTGCGTATGCCAAACGGTTGGGGGTTGATTGTGATGAACTTTTAGTGTCCCAGCCTGACACAGGGGAGCAGGCCCTTGAAATTGCAGACATGCTGGTCAGAAGCGGTGGCGTTGATATTTTGGTTGTCGATTCTGTGGCAGCCCTGGTACCAAGGGCTGAAATTGAAGGTGAGATGGGAGACTCCCACATGGGACTCCAGGCACGGCTCATGTCCCAGGCATTAAGAAAGCTTGCAGGCACCATTGGTAAAACCAATACCATCATTATCTTCATCAACCAGATCCGGATGAAAATCGGTGTGGTCTATGGTAATCCTGAAACCACAACGGGCGGTAATGCCTTGAAATTTTATGCTTCTATGCGCCTTGAAATCAGAAGGGCCGCTCCCATTAAAGAAGGCCAGGAAATCATCGGGAACCGCACCAGGGTAAAGGTCGTGAAAAATAAGCTGGCCCCTCCGTTTAAAAATGTGGAATTTGATCTCATGTACGGAGAAGGTATTTCAAGAACAGGGGATCTCTTAGACATGGGTGTTGAACTTGAGATTGTGGACAAGAGCGGATCATGGTATTCATTTGAAGGCGAAAGAATCGGTCAGGGAAGAGAGAATGTAAAACTTTTTCTAATTGACAACCAGGACATATTTGAAAAAATTGAAACTCAAGTCCGTGAGAAGCTTGGGATTGCAGCACCCGGCAGCAATGATAAGAACAAAGAAAGCAAAGCATAACGGAATAGTGAATTAGGAGTTGTGACATGACAGGCAATGATGCCAGAAAGATTTTTATCGAGTATTTTAAGAAACACAATCATCAACAGGTAAGATCTTCTTCCCTCGTACCACAGGATGATCCGACACTTTTGTTTGTGAATGCCGGAATGGTG
>JAGLNZ010000210.1 GCA_023139225.1 Desulfobacula sp.
CCGGGTTTTAAAATTGTTTTATAGGGCGAAATAAATATATTTTTTACATCTGCAGACCGTTCACCATCAGGACCATGAAGAAGAGCAACCCCATCCAGTGCAATCAAAGGTATGGCACCGTCAGCAGAGGGTACTGCATTGATCAGGTTACCGCCAATGGTCCCCACGTTTCTGACCTGTAAAGATCCGATATTGGAAACCGCATCATAGATAATGGGATACTCGTTCTGGATCATGAGTGATTTTTCAAGGGTTGCATGAGTGACCATGGCACCAATGGAAAGTTCGCCTGTGGCATCATTTTTATGCAACTCACTCATCTCTTGAATTTTTTTCAGGGAAATCAGAAAGTCCGGTTCCATCCAGCCTTCTTTAACTTTGACAATCACATCTGTTCCCCCGCCAATATATTTGGCTGTCTCGCTGTGCTGGCCATGAAAAGCAATGGCCTCTTCAACGCTTGTAGGGGATAAATACTTAAATGCTTTCATACAGATTCCTTTCTTTAGCTGCGGTTATCAAAGATACGCTGGGCTTTCCCTGCAAACCGGGGAAGCTCGCCATAGGCACAGATTTGTGCATCACAGCTGACCATGATCTTTGCCTTAACTATTTTCTTTATTTTGTTTTTAATTTCGCTTGTATTATTAACATCAATTCCCTGCTGCGCTTCGGCTTTGATGGTCATGTAATCCTTGCCGTCACCCTCTCTTTCCAGGTGCAGCTGGTATTCGCTTCCCACTTCGGCAATTGTGGACAATACTTCATCAATCTGTCCGGGATAGATATTAACACCCCGCAGGATGATCATGTCATCGGACCGCCCCATGATTTTGTCATGCATGGGAAGGATATTGCCGCAGGAACAAGGGTTGGAGATTTTGCGGGTGAGGTCTCTTGTCCGGTACCGCACGAGAGGAGCGGCCTCTTTACACAGGGTCGTTACCACCATTTCGCCGATTTCACCGTCCTCAACAGGCTTCAGGGTATCCGGGTCTAAAATTTCAAGGATATATTTATCTGCCCAGTAGTGAATCCCTTCATGCTTATGGCAGTCAAGTCCTGTTCCCGGGCCGTAAAGCTCTGTCATGCCGGTGATGTCAAACATATCTTCAAGCCCTAAAAGGTCTTTTATTTTTGCACGCATGGCAGAACTGCACCGTTCCGATCCCAGGATAATTTTTTTTAAATTGATCTGATCCTTAATGCCTCGGCTATTGACTTCTTCGGCCATGAGAAGCGCCATGGAAGCCGTGCAGCAGAAAACCGTAGTCTGCATGTCCACAAGGAACTGGCATTGCATGTCAATATTGCCCGGTCCCACGGGAATAGCCATGGCACCCAGCCGTTCACATCCCAGCTGAAAGCCCATGCCCGCAGTCCAGACACCGTATCCGACAGCGATCTGTACCCTGTCCTCGTTTGTAAGGCCGGCCATCTCATAGCATCTGGCAAACATATCAAACCATACATCAAGATCTTTTTGTGTATAAGAAAGGACTTTTCGTTTTCCCGTGGTTCCCGAGGAGGCATGTATACGGACCACGTCTTTTTCCGGTACTGACAGCAGGGGCAGGGGATAGCCTTCCTTGAGATCGTTTCCCGTGGTAAAGGGAAGGCGAATCAGATCATCAAGAGAGGTTATATCCGAAGGGGTCACGCCGGCCGCTTCAAATTGTTTTTTGTAAAAGGGTGATCCATTGTAAGCATGGGCAACGGCCCATTTAAGCCCTTCAAGTTGATGATCAAAGAGCTGATCTATATTTTCGAACTGCGGCATAAAACTTTTTTTCATTTTGTCCTTCCCTTATTTGTTTTCACGGAGTTGCAAGGTCGCTGCAAGGTCAAGTGTTCCAGAGTCAGGTTCAATAATAACGCCGTAATCCTGTTTTGCTTTTTCGTGACTTACATAACCGTATTGCACATCACGTTCTACAGCTTTTGGGTCCCGTTCAAATGGGTCACCGTATCCGCCGCCGCCGGCACTGATAAATGAAATTCGGTCTCCCGGGTCACAAAAGGTCAGCCCGCTGGGGTCAGCATTTTCACCATTTTTAAGATATTGGGCTAGTGAGCCGTCTTTCCCGCCGAATATGCCCTCGGGCGGATAAATATAGCGTCCGGCCTGCACAGCGATGGAGGTTGTCCCAACCAGATTCTCATCATCTTCCTTAGGTGAGCGTATGATCATCTGTCTGCCAATACCGCCACGCTGTTTCCCCGGTCCACCCGAGTCTTGAATCAGGCTTCTTGATTCAACAATCATCGTTGTATCACTTTCAAGAATTTCAACAGGTGTATTCGCACCATTCGCCGGGAAAATAGCACAGTGATGGCCGTCAAATCTTGAAGAAGCTCCCATTCCGCCGCCACGAATAATCATGGTGTGCCATGGCTTGCCATTTGCAAAGGAACCATGAAAGATATTGGTCTGGGCAGGCGTTCCGCCGGAACCTGCAATAATATTATCAGGTGCGGCTTTGGCAAGAGCATTAAAAACCATTTCAGTCATAAAATGGCCAACGACCATTCTTGCTGCTACGGCTGCCGGGAATGTACAATTAACAATAGTCCCTTTTGGGGC
>JAGLNZ010000211.1 GCA_023139225.1 Desulfobacula sp.
TGGGAACAAATATGGTTTGCTGCTACCTGGGAACGGATATCCCCGTCAAACTCTGTTGCTGTTCTTACATTCCAGCGGATCATGTTAATAAGATCCTCATTGAGCTTGCCTGCATCATAGAGTTTTGTTAAAGGGATATAAAGGCCTTCTGCATAGACATCACGGTTGTCGGAAGCGGTTCTTCCTCCAATATCGGTATGATGGAATACACATGCGGTAAATGCGACGGGTTTGCCCTTGAAAAATATGGGACTCCATACGCAGACATCATTTAAATGTCCGGCTAAAAGCCAGGGGTCATTGATAATAAATACATCACCTTCATTGTAATCTTCCAGAGGAATGGAGTTGACGATTTTTTTCATACCAAGCGCCATGGCGCCTGCCTGGCCTGGTGTGCATAATGTTCCCTGCACCAGTTCCTGGCCACGGCTGTCTGTAAACATGCAGGTATAATCGTGGGCATCCCTTAAAAGACTTGAAAAGGCGGTCCTGATAACAGATGCATCAGATTCGTCTACGATGGAAACAAGCCGTTTCCATAGGATTTCCAGCGTAATCGGGTCGAATTTGCCATTGTTCTTTTTCATTATTTGTCCCCCTCGCCAGATTTAACTATCTGGATCCAGATAAATCCGAATTCATCAACCCGGGCTTTAGCATCCTCCCCAATTACAATTGTGGATTCTCGTTCCTCAATAATTGCAGGCCCGTTGAATTGCGCATCAGCAAATAGTTTGGACCTGTCATAAACCGTAAAAGGAAGATAGTCTTTTTTGATTACAGAAAATGCCTGGCGCTGTCCTTTAATGCAGACTTGAAGATCACGATTTTTATTTGATAGTTTTGAAATTGAAAACGGTTTCTTAGGAAGACTTGCGCGCACCTTAAAAGTTACAAATTCCACAGGTGATTCTACGCTGGTTCTGCCGTAAAGCCGTTTATATTCGTCATCAAACATGGTTCGGATTTCTTTTTTTGAAAATATTGCAAAGTCTTTCATTTCAATGGAAAGATCGATCTCGGCACCCTGACCGACAAAGCGCATTAAAAGCGTTCTTTCAAAGATAATTTCATCACCGCTTTGGGCGCCTTCCAATATTTTGGCACTCTCTTGTTCAAGTTCGTTAAAAAGAAGTTCAATTGCCTTAAAATCTGCTTCATCAAGTACTTTTCTGTGGCTTCTTGAAAGATCAAATGCTACAGGAGCTGTAAAGAAACCAAGGGCTGAGCCGACGCCTGCAAGAGGAGGTACTAAGATAGCACGCGCACCGATTTTTTTGGCAAGCCCGTAGGTATGAACAGGGCCCGCACCACCAAAGGCTGACACGGTAACTATGTTGGGGTTGCCACCTTTTTCCGCAATATGTGTTTTGGCAGCAGAAGCCATTGTTTCATTGATAAGATCATGAATGCCGAATGCAGCCTCAACCATTGTTGTACCCAATGGTTTGGCAATTTTTTCTTCTATGGCTTTCCTGGAAAGCTCTATATCAAGTTTCATAGTGCCGCCAAGAAAAAAATCAGGGTCAAGATATCCCAGGACAAGATCAGCATCCGTTACGGTAGGATTATCTCCACCCTGCTTGTAACATGCGGGTCCGGGATCAGCACCGGCGCTTTCAGGGCCGACCTGTAAAAGACCAAGGCTGCTGATTTCAGCTATACTTCCTCCGCCGGCACCAATTTCCATAAGATCTACAACCGGCACCTGTATGGGAAGACCGCTGCCTTTTTGAAAACGCTGCACACGTCCAACCTCAAAAGTGGAAACAAGTCCTGCGTGACCATCCTGAATCAAACATGACTTGGCTGTTGTACCACCCATATCAAAGCAGAACATATCCTTAATATTGAACATCTGCCCATAATGCTGGGAAGCAATAACCGCTGCGGTCGGCCCTGATTCAATGATCCTGACAGGGAAATTTTTTGCCGTTTCAACGGAAGTTATCCCGCCCGAGGACAGCATGATGAAAAGTTTACCGTCAAATCCGATAGTCCCCAGTCTGGTAACAAGTTTGTTTAAATACCAGTAAGTTATGGGTTTTACATAGGCATTGATAGCTGTAGTACAAGTTCGTTCGTATTCTTTTATTTCCGGAAGAACTTCAAATGATGTGGATAAAAATAGATCAGGAGCCTCTTTTTCAATGATTTCTTTTATCTTTTTTTCATTTACTGAGTTTTCATAAGAATTAATAAAGCAGACAGCAACGGATTCTATACCATCTTTTTTAAATTTTTCCAGAATTCCTACAACTTCTTTTTCATCCACATCTTTGAGTACTCTGCCGTCAAAGGTCAGCCGCTCATCAATTTCTGCTCTGTCTGATCTGGGAACAATAGGTTCCGGGTATTCGCTGAAAATATCATAGGCATCATAGCGTTTTTCCCTTCCAAGCTCTAAAACATCCCGGAATCCCTTTGTCGTTATCAAACCTGTTTTGGCGCCTTTTCTTTCAATGATCGCATTGATAACCAGGGTGGTCCCGTGAATGACTTCTTCAACATTATCCATGAATCCGGGCAGGATTTCGGTTAGCTCCCTGATGCCCTGTTCAATAGCATCCGATGGATC
>JAGLNZ010000212.1 GCA_023139225.1 Desulfobacula sp.
CACAACCCAGACGGTAAGTCACTTGCTCCAAATTAAACCTCCTATTCTTTAATAAAACTCAGGTTCGTTCCATTCACCAAAAGTCTCTCTGAACACCCCTGTCATTTCTCCGACCGTTGCATAGGCATGACAGCATTTCACAAGATGCGGCATGACATTATCACTTCCTATAGCTGCCTTCTCAAGGGCTTTAAGACTGTCGGTCACATCCTTATCATTCCGGGTACGGCGAACTTCGTCTAAACCGGCTTTGGACTTTTTGGCCCATTCTTCGTTATATTCATGGAGTTCCACATCGGTTTTTTCTGCTTCTTTATCTGTTTTTCCGGGTGTGATGCCTACTTTTCTATACTCACCTGACTGGAGTCCTTTTTCATACTCATAGGCTTGTTTGGAGACTTTCCTCTGGATAAAACCGTTTGATATACTTTTGACCATACCGCCCCATTTTTGTACCTCTTTCATTTCCTCAAGGATTTTTTCTTCCATCTCAAGGGTAATGGTTTCAATAAAATAGGAGCCTGCAAGGGGATCAACCGTGTCTCTTAAGCCCACTTCATCCATGAGCATTTCAAGGGTTCGAAGCGAGAGCAGGGCAGAACGCTCCGTGGGGATGGTATAGGCTTCATCAAAGGAGCATAATGCTATGGTCTGAGCCCCGGAAAGGGCTGCTCCCATGGCATAATAGGCACCTCTCATGATATTATTCTCCGGCTGTTCCTTGGTAAGGCCGGACCCGCCGCCGCCAAACAGTCCTCTTAAAAACAGTTTTTTCTTTTCCGTAACACCATATTCATTTTTCAGCATTTTTGCCCAGAGTTTCCTTGCTGCCCTGAACTTGGCAATCTGCTCCCACAGGTTGCCGTATACATTAAAGTTAAAGGAAAAACGGCCTACAAAATCTTCAGGTTTGATGCCTCTTTGCGCTACATTGTCGATGTAAGCTTTGGCAATCTCGAAAGCATAGGCTATTTCCTGGGCCGGTGTGGCCCCGGATTCACGGATATGGTATCCGCAAAGACTCACTGGATTGGATTTGGGCAGCTCTTTAACTGCGTATTCAATGCTGTCTCCAACAAGTCGCACCCCATGCTCAACAGGAAAAATCCAGGCACCCCGGCCGATCATTTCCTTTAAAATATCATTTTGGGGAGTAGTGGAAATCTGGTCTTTGGAATACCCGAATTTTTCTGCTGTTGCCTGGTACATGGCCATCATGATGGTGGCCACGGCATTGATGGTCAGCCCGGACCCGATCCGGTCCAAAGGGATTCCTGCAAAGGCGGTTTCAAAATCCTTGAGTGAGTCAATGGCCATGCCCACACGCCCGACTTCACCCTGGGCCAGGGGATGATCCGAATCATAGCCCATCTGGGTGGGCAGATCAAAGGCCACATTCAGGCCGTTCTGGCCGTTGGCGATCATGAGTTTGAACCGTTCATTGGTTTCTTGAGGAGTGCCGAATCCAGTGTACTGTCTTGTCGTCCAGGCACGGCTTCGATAGCTTTGCGGATGAAGGCTGCGGGTAAAAGGGTATTCACCGGGGGCACCCAGGTCTTTTTCATAGGAAAATCCCGCTTTCTCAAGATCCTCAGGGCCATAGGCCGGTTTTACCTTTATACCGGACTGGTAGATTACCTCTTTTATTGCACCTCTTTCATCCTTGATATATTTTGCTACACCCATTATTTTTACCTCTCATATTATTCAAACAACTTGTTCATGCCGGTAACAATGTCCTCAAAAGAGGTTCCGCCGGGAAACACTTGGGCCACACCCATTTCTTTGAGTTTGGGAATATCCTGAAAGGGAATAACCCCGCCCACGGTCAGGTTAACATCAAAAAGTCCCTGTTCTTTCATCATGGCAATCAGCTTTTCAGATATGGGCAGATGTGCCCCGGACATAATGCTTAACCCGATGACATCCACGGCTTCCTGGGTGGCGGTCTGCATGATCTGATCAAGGGTCTGGTGGAGCCCTGAATAGATCACTTCCATACCCGCGTCCCTTAAGGCCAGGGCCACAATTTTTGCGCCCTTGTCATGGCCGTCCAGGCCGGGTTTTGCAATCAGTACCCGAATTTTGTTTTTGGTTTCCATAAGTTGTTTTCCTTTATTACCTGTTCTTTATCTTTGGTTCTTTAATCATTACTTTCAAAAACGCAGATTTTATTGACCACAAGTTCGGCCGCGCTTAAGGGGTCTATTACACCTGCTGAAATTTTCTTTTCAGCCTTTTTGCAGTCTTCTGACTCCTTCATGAACAAAAGCAGTTTTTCCAGGGTCAGGTCCTTTAGCAGCGAATTAAAATAAGATTTTTCCATTTCTTTTTTTTTGAGGTCAATAAGGTTGTTTTTTTTCATGAAATCAAAATGGGATAAAAAGACATCGGCAAGTTCTTTAACCCCGGTTTGGTTTTGTGCAATGGTTTTCAGCACCCTGGCGGTCCAGTTTGTTTCAGATGGTTTTCGCATGTCGATCATCATGTCTAACTGGTGGCAAGAAGCATCAGCATCTGGTTTGTCACTCTTGTTGACAATAAAGATATCCCCTGTTTCAAGAATACCGGCTTTGATCGCCTGGATCCCGTCTCCTGTTCCCGGGATAGTGACAATCCCGATTGAATGGGCAAGGCTTGCGATGTCAAACTCTGCCTGTCCTGCCCCCACGGTTTCAATGATGATGATTTCATATCCCATGGCATCCAGAACCACCACTGCATCTTTTGTGGCCCGTGAAAGACCTCCTTTTTGCCCCCTTGATGCCATGGACCGGATGAATACTTTTTTATCTGCTGCATGGCGCTGCATGCGCAGCCGGTCCCCTAAAATGGCACCGCCGGAAAAGGGACTTGTGGGATCCACGGCTATGACGGCAACCTTCATGTCAAGTGTGCGAAACTGGGTGATCAGAGCATCAATCAGGGTGGATTTGCCCACACCGGGCGACCCGGTAATACCGATAATAAAGGCATTGCCTGCATGGGGATACAAACGTTTGAGCATCTCAAACGCGACCGGATCATTGTCTTCAATGAGACGGATCATCCTTGCTCCCGCTATCTGACTTCCCAGCAGTATGTCCTTTATTTCAGGCACTGATTTTTTCTTCTTCCTCTTGTTTTAATTCACTTAAAACTGCATTTTTTCCTTTGATGATGTGCTCTCTTACAAGTTCTTCAACCTTGCTGCCGTCTCGTTTTTTAATGGCGGCCAGCATTTTAATATGGTCATCATTGCTCTTATGCGCAAACGCTTCTTGTTTCAGGATAATCTGCCTGAATATTGAGATCTGCGCCCGAAGCTGGTTGATCATTTTGATCAGTTTCGGGCTTTTGCTCAAAGCATAAAGAAGATCATGGAACTGGGTATTAATTTTTTGAAGTTTAATACAGTCTTTTGTTTCAAGACAAATCTTAAATTCCTTCATCTTTTTTTCCAGGGGAATCAGATCCTTGGGCGTATGGTTTTCAGCAGCAAGCCTTGCAGCATATGCTTCAAGAACACTTCTGATGCCAAAGGTCTGTTCAATATCATTTTTTGTCAGGGTGACTACCTGGAAACCGCCGGAGGGGATTTTTTCAATCCAGTCTTCTCTCTCAAGCTTGTGCAAGGCTTCACGCAAGGGTGTCCTGCTGATACCCAGCATGTCGGCAATTTTGCTTTCCACAAGCCTTGAACCAGGCGCAATGGTCTGGTCAATGATGGCGTTTTTCAAATACTCAAATACGTCCTGGCCTAGGGATCTTCTTTCCTTGAAATTATTGTCCAACTTCATTAAATAATTCCTTTTTCCTTAAATTCTGCAAGAGTGGCCTCATCATAGCCCAGCAGGTTTCCGTATATTTCCTGGTTCTGTTCACCAAATCTGGGAGGAAAGCTAAGTTTTTGGTCGGATTCCTCGAGAAAAGGTGTCATGTTGGGCGGTGGGGCAAGGGTTATTTTTGTGCCTGTCTTTGGATCTGTGGAAGTGAGGATGCGTCTTGCAACCAATGGATCTTCAAGTACTTCATTCACGTTTTTGATCTTTGAGATGGGCACGGTAATTGAGTTGAACAACTCAATAATTTCTTCGGAGGTATGTTGCTCAGTGATGGCATTAATGGCATTGTTCAGATTGGTTACATCTTCGATCCTGCCCTGGTTTTTTTTGTATTCTTCCTTTGCAAGGGATTTGAACAGGTCCTGGGATACAACCGATTCCCACTGCCGATCATTGCCCACGGCCAGGTAGACAAAGCCATTGCTGGTTTTATAGACTGATACCGGGCTGAAAAATTCATGGGTGTTGCCTCTTCTGGAAATATTCGCACCAAAGCTTTTTGAAAGAGCAATGGGGACTGTCAGCCAGGATACGCTGGATTCAAACATGGACAAGTCAATCCGTGTACCAACTCCCGTGGCTGCCCGTTTAAAGAGCGCTTTCATCAAAAGCCCGTATCCGTGTTCCGAGGTTCCCATGTCCGGCAGTGGAATACCCAGAACCTGGGGATCTTCGTCAGCCTCACCAGTGAGTTCCATTAAGCCTGACCTTGCCTGTAGAATCGGATCATAGGCACCCTCATTGGAATCCGGGCCAAACCCGGTAAGTCCCAGCCAGATAATGTCGGGTTTGACTTCTTTCATCAATTCATAGGCAATGCCAAGTTTTTCATAGTTTTTCGGCAACTGGTTGGTCACAAAAATATCAACATCAAGCTTTAGGATCAGTTTTTTGAATATCGCCTGGCCCTGGGGATCGGCCATGTTCAATGACAACGCTTTTTTTCCGGAGTTGATGCACAAAAAATAGGAGTTCATTCTTTTTTCATCAAGGACATTTCCACCGATGAACCGGTTGGGATCTCCATATATCGGATGCTCTAATCTTACAATATTCATTCCGTCCTGGGCCAGTCTGTAGGTGAGATATGGGGCAACGGTTGCCTGTTCAAGTGATAGTACCGTGAGGT
>JAGLNZ010000213.1 GCA_023139225.1 Desulfobacula sp.
TTGGCGACTTGTATTTTTGAAAATAATTTTTTTCATAGATTATTTATATAAAATTTTATATAAAATATCAAGAGAAATATATAAAATTTTATATACAAAATATAAGATCCAATATATGGAATTTCGCTTATCATCTTAAACAGAGCGAGGGTAGTGAGGGAAAGAATAAAGGATATTTAAAGTTAATCCTGCGATATAAGGGATTGAAAAAAAAGGAGGCAGGGCGTAAGCCGAATAGTTAATCACTGTTTTTTCATTCACCTTACCCCACCTTTTATCCAGCTCACCCCCATTTTTATCCACACTTGATGGACAAACCCTGATAACAGATTGATTCCACATGGGTTTCAGCTAACTATGATGATCAAATATCACTTCGGCAAATCATAACTCCACTTTACCCCATTTAAAATTTATAACCCAAACTTGCCTACTAACAAGGATATATATAAATTATTTTATAAAAAAATATTTTTTCCCTTGACTTAGTCCTTATTTTTCGTAAAAGTGTGGATCAAGGTGGTGGAAAGTGGATAAGTTAATACATTTTAACTAAGGCTTAAATAAGTGTTTCGATCAAGCTCCTTTCATACAATTGATACCAAAGGCCGGGTGATTATCCCGTCAAGGTTCAGGAATATCCTGAAGGCGGATAAGGTTTACGGTATCATGGTCTCAAACAAGGACGATTGCTTATACGCTTATACTTTTAGTGAATGGGAAAAAGTCGAGGCCAGGATTTTATCGGCCAAAACCAGTGCCATGGGAGATTTCAGAAGATTTTTCCTGGGCAACTCCTGTGATTGCATGTGTGACAAGCAGGATCGTATCCTGATCCCTAAAAGTTTAAGAGAATATGCAAATCTTGAAAAAGATATTGTTCTTGTTGGCAACCTGGATCGTTTTGAGATCTGGGCACGCGATCGATGGGACAAGGTCAACAAAAGAATGGAGCAAAAACTCAAAAAAGAGGAAGTAAGAGAGGAAATCGCTTCCCTGGGGCTGTAAGCAATGGGATTTGAGCATACGTCTGTAATGCCTCATCAGGTGCATGAGCACCAGAACCTTAAACCCGGAAACATCAGTGTGGATTGTACTCTGGGCGGGGCAGGTCACGCGATTGCAACCATCAAGGCAATACTTCCCGGAGGAACACTGATCGGCATTGATCAGGATTTGGATGCTATTTATCATGCTAAAAAGAGATTACATCCGTTCAAAGAAAATGTGCTGTTATTTCACAGCAATTTTTCTGATCTTCCCAATATTCTGAACTCTAACGGAATTTCAGGTGTAAACTCAATACTCCTTGACTTAGGCTTTTCACTGAACCAACTGAAAAACGGCAAACGCGGATTTAGTTTTAACAAGAATGAACCATTGGATATGCGAATGGATATTCGAAACGATCTGACAGCCTCTGAAATTATTAACTCATTCCGGGAGAATGAGCTGGTAGATATTTTTTTTAAATTCGGCGAAGAAAAATTTTCAAGGCGGATTGCAAGAAGAATTGTGGAAACAAGAAAAAACAACCCTATTCAGACAAGTTTAGAACTTGCACAAATTATCAAAAAAGCCATCCCTGCAAAATTTGTGTACAGCCAGCGCATTCATCCGGCAACAAGAGTATTCCAGGCGTTAAGGATTGCAGTGAACGCAGAACTTGAACGGCTTGAAAACTTTATGAAAATCGTACCTTCCCTTCTTTTAAAAGGAGGACGGCTCTGTGTCATCTCTTTTCATTCCCTTGAAGACCGAATCGTAAAACAGGCATTACGCAAATTCGAAAACGGTTGCACATGCCCCAAGGATCTTCCGATCTGTTTATGCGGGTTTGTACCACAGATGAAATCAATTTTCAAAAAACCATTGATCCCGACAAAAGAAGAAATTGAATTCAACCCCATGGCAAGAAGTTCAAAATTAAGGGTAGCCCAGAAAATTTAGCCTATGACAATAAATAATAACATAGCCCGAAAGATTGCACAGCCGCAAAAGGCCGGTTTTTGCTGGATTCTCATCATTTGCGTGATCTTTTTCGAACTTTTGGCTTACACCTGGGTAAGAACAGAATCCACCCAGACCATTTTACAGGTATCCAGGGCACAGGAAGCCTATACAAAAACAACCTCTTATCACAAAGCCCTGTCGGTTGAAAGAGACCGGCTGAAATCAGATGAGAGAATTACGCGAATTGCAAAAACCAGGTTAGATCTTTCAACGGATACATCGAATCAAACCATTTATCTGCCAGTTTCCATGTCGGGAGAAGAAGGTTAATGCCAAAGGATTTTAACAAAAGAATGAAACAAAGACTCATTGTCATTCAGGTTCTGATTATTAGTGCGCTTTTCCTTCTCGGAGCCAAATCCTTTGATATCCAGATTTTCAAGGCCAAAGAACTGGCCCAAAAAGCTGAAAATGATTATTCCAGATATATCACTGTTAAAGGAGAAAGAGGGCAGATTCTGGACAGGAGCATGAACAAACTTGCGACCAGTATTGATGCCATATCCATCACTGCCTGCCCTTCAAAAATAAAAAATCCCGGGGTCGCTGCTAAAAAACTTTCCAAAATACTGAGCACTGACCCAAAAAAACTTCAAGCCACTCTTTCATCCCGGCGCATGTTCGCCTGGGTAGCCAGAAGAGTTTCTCCGGATCAGGCCAGTCAAATTCGGCAATTGAATCTGACTGGAATTTATTTTGAAAATGATTCCAAACGATTTTATCCCAACAGGAACCTTGCAGCACAAGTCATCGGGTTTACCGGGGCTGAAGATTCCGGGCTTGAAGGCCTTGAATTTAAGTATAATTCTGTTCTGGAAGGTGATTTTTTAAAAATCAAGATCAAGCGGGACGGAAATGGAAGGGTTCTTGATCTTGATAAAAAAAGAAGGGAACAGCTAAAAGGAAATTCAATTGTCCTGACCATTGATAAAAAAATTCAATTTTTAAGTGAACAAACCCTTGAAAGAACCGTAAAGGCCCATCGGGCAAAATCAGGAATAGCTCTGGTGATGAGGCCTCAAACCGGGGAGCTTCTTTCCATTGCACATTTTCCGCAATTCAATCCAAACAATTTTAAAAACTATGACAATATTATCTATAGAAACCGTGCCATCACAGATGCTTTTGAGCCGGGATCCGCCATGAAGGTATTTACGGCAGCCGCTGCACTTGAAAAGGGCTTTGCGCCTAAATCCATCTTTTTTTGTGAAAACGGCACTTATAAAATCGGAACATTTACCATTAATGATACCCATCCCCACACCTGGCTTTCCATTAACCAGATTATTAAATTCTCAAGCAATATAGGCAGTGTAAAAATTGCTGAAACAATTGGGGATAAAGCCTTGTACAATTATCTGGCCAGTTTTGGGTTTGGGAACAAAACCAGAGTTGGGTGCCCCGGAGAAACATCGGGCAGTCTGAGTCCCTATAGAAAATGGTCAAAAATCGATACCGGCGCTATTTCCTTTGGACAGGGCGTTTCTGTTTCGGCCATACAGCTTATCAGTGGTATCAGTGCGATTGCCAATAACGGCAACCTTATGAAACCCTTATTGATAAAAAAAATTATCTCCAACAAAGGCAAAGCCTTGAGAGAGTATCACCCTGAAACAATCCGGAGAGTCATATCTTCAAAAAGTGCGCAACAGGTTAAAAGAATGATGAGCCTGGCTGTAAAAGAAGAAGGCACCGGGGTAAAAGCCGCTATGGCCGGATATACGGTTTGCGGGAAAACCGGAACCGCTCAAAAAGCCTTAAAAAACAAAAAAGGTTATTCAAAAAATAAATACATCTCGGTTTTTGGCGGATTTGCACCGGAGAATAACCCGGAGCTTGCAATTCTTGTGGTAATTGATGAGCCAAGAAAACAATATTATGGCGGAGATGTGGCGGCACCCGCCTTTAAAACCATTATGGCGGAATCCTTTAATTATTTAAATATACCCCCTGAAAAAAGCAAAGTAATGATTGCCTTATTACCATTCGGAGAAAAAAATTGAACCTGTCTTTTCTGATTAAAGATTGTTCTCAAATTCCATCTGCCCATATAAAGGCAGGGATGACCCATGATCCGGATATTTCCTCTATTGCTTCAAACTCCGGGAATGTCAAGCCGGGCGGATTGTTCATTGCGGTAAAAGGATTTATGGCTGACGGCCACGATTATATGAGCCAGGCCTTTGAAAACGGGGCGATAGCAGTGATTGCCCAAACCAACCCCCAAAACTTGGAGAATGTCATTCTGGTTGAAAATTCCAGGCTTGCCATGGCTTCTATTGCAGCCAATTTTTATGGCAATCCGTCAGAAGGAATGACCCTTGTCGGTATCACCGGGACCAACGGCAAGACCACAACCGCGTGGCTGCTGGAAAGTATTTTCAAGACTTGCGGATTTGCAACCGGTGTCATCGGAACCATCAATATCCGGTATAATGATCTGATTTTTGACAATCCCATCACCACACCTGATTCCATTGATCTTCAAAAAACCCTGCATAAAATGAAAAAAGCAGGGATCACCCATGTCATCATGGAAGTCTCCTCCCATGGGCTTGATCTGAACAGAGTGGATTTTTGCAGGTTTAATGCAGGTGTATTTACCAACCTGTCCCGTGATCACCTGGATTATCACAAGGACATGGATGAATACTTTAATTGTAAAAAAAGGTTTTTTACTCATTTTTTCGGATTAAACGGGAACAATAATGCTTTAGCTGTTCTAAATGTTGATGACCCGAAAGGGGAAGTCCTTGTAAAGTCCCTTGCTTATAAAACAATTAGTGTCAGCACAAAAAAGAAAACCAACGCT
>JAGLNZ010000214.1 GCA_023139225.1 Desulfobacula sp.
CGCCACACCCTTTTTTGTGGCTTCGACAATATCGACATTATCAAGGCCAATCCCGGCTCTTGCAATAACTTTCAGGTTGGTTGCAGCTTCAAGGATTTCTTTTGTGACCTTAGTAGCACTCCTGATGGCCAGAGCATCATATTTGCCGATAATTTCTTTTAATTCCTCCGGTGTAAGCCCTGTGTTTACATCGAGTTCAATGCCTTCCTGATTTTCAAATATCTCAAGACCTGGTTCACCCATTTTATCGCTGACAAGAACTTTCATTATTTATTCTCCTTTTCAAAGGATTCCATAAATTGAATTAACGCATTAATACTTTCCATGGTTGCCGCATTATAAATTGAAGCCCTGCATCCGCCGACCGATCTGTGACCCTTAAGTCCGCCAAGCCCTTTTTCAGTGGCATCAGCAACAAACTTCTTTTCCAGGTCTTCGGTTGGCAGCCTGAAGGTTACATTCATTAAAGATCTTGAATATTTTTCGGCCGTGGTTCTGTAAAATGAACTTGAGTCGATACAATCATATAAAAGATCTGCTTTTTTAATATTATATTCTTCCATCTTTTCAATTCCGCCCATTACTTCTTCAATCCATTTCAATACAAGATCAATGGTATATACGCCAAAACAAGGCGGCGTATTATACATGGAATTTTTAGATGCATAGGTGGAATATTTCAACATGGATGGCAGATCTTCATTTGCCATATCCAGCATATCCTGCCTGATAATCACCATACAGGTACCGGATGGCCCAAGATTCTTTTGAGCCCCGGCATATATCAAACCAAATTTTCCCATATCAAGGGGTCGTGAAAAAATATCTGAAGACATGTCACAAAGAATGGGCACGCCATTTGTATCAGGAAATTCATGAAACTGGGTTCCTTTAATGGTATTATTGGATGTCATATGTACATATCTGGCATTTTTTGAAAATTGAATATCTTTTGGAATATATGAAAAATCTTTGTCTTCTGACGAGGCAACAACCGTGTAATTCTTTTTTAGAATCTCAGCTTCCTTGATTGCCTTTGTCGACCAGGTACCGGTATTGATATAATCAGCCGTATCATCTCCTGAAAGAAAATTCATGGGGATCATGGGAAATTGAAGAGATGCCCCGCCTTGTAAAAAAAGGATATGAAACCTGTCATCAAGTTTTAAAAGTCTTTTTGCACGATCAACGGCATCGTTGATAACATCATCAAAATAAGAAGACCTGTGACTGACTTCCGTAATGGACATACCAGACTGATTGAAATTTAGAAACGATGATTGTATTTCTTCTAAGACCTGTAAAGGTAACGCAGCAGGACCGGCATTGAAATTAAAAATTCGTTTATCTGTCATTTTTGTTTTCCTTTATCTTATAGGTTACTCTAATTATGCTCTCTGGTTTTATGAAATTCTATCTGCGGCCAATCTTCCATAGTAAATCCCAGTTGATACTCACTGGTCGTCAAAAAAGTCAGCCATCCTTCAGAGTCCAGAGTCAGGCTGGATTCATTTTTTGTTTTAAAATTTTTCAAGATTTTTTCATCTTCACATGTTACCCACCTTGCAACGGATAAATCAATGGTTTCATAAGCAGCATTAACATTATATTCCGCTTTAAGCCGTGCCATGGTCACTTCAAACTGAAGCACCCCGACTGCACCAATAATATGCATATTCCCAAGCAAAGGCCTGAACACCTGTATAGTTCCTTCTTCTGAAAGTTGAGTCAGACCCTTTTGAAGCGCCTTTGCCTTTAAGGGATCTTTTAAAATCACCCGCCTGAAGTGCTCGGGAGCAAAATTGGGAATACCTAAAAATTTTAAAGGTTCCTTGGAGGTAAATGTATCACCGATTTTGATGGTTCCATGGTTGTGTATTCCGATGATATCACCTGGATAAGCGACTTCCACATTATTTCTTTCCTGGGCCATAAAAATGGTTGCATTGGAAATTTTTATCTCTTTTCCAATTCTATGGTGTTTTATTTTCATTCCTTTGGTGAATTTACCTGAGCAAATCCTGAAAAACGCGATACGATCTCTGTGTTCAGGGTTCATATTGGCCTGAATTTTAAATGTAAATCCGGAAAATGCTTTTTCAAGGGGGTCTACATCCCTTGTAGCCGTAGGCCTTTTTCCTGGGTGAGGTGCAATTTTGACAAATGCATCAAGCATCTCTTTTACCCCGAAATTATTAATAGCTGAGCCAAAAAAGACAGGTGTCTGAGTACCGTTTAAAAATAAACTTAGATCAAAAGGATCTGATGCACCCACAATTAAATCAACATCTTCCCTGAGCTGTTCTGCCTGAGTTTCTGAAATGAGTTCATCAAGCCTTGAATCCGTTAACTCATCAATAAAAACGCCATCATCATTTTGGGGGGTATACCCTGGAGAAAAGATACCCAGCTCTTTTTTTTCAAGATTATAAACCCCTTTAAATCTCTTGCCCATACCAATGGGCCAGGTTAAAGGAATACAGTCTATTTGGAGTTTATCCTCAATATCTTCAAAAATATCCAAAGGCTCAAGTCCTTCACGGTCCAGTTTATTAATAAAGGTAATAATGGGAGTATTTCGCATCCTGCAGACTTCCATCAATTTCTGGGTCTGGGGTTCCACCCCTTTTGCATTGTCGATGATCATGACGGCACAGTCCACAGCAGTCAGAACCCTATAGGTGTCTTCAGAAAAATCTTTATGGCCCGGCGTATCCAGAAGATTAATCTCATAGTCTTTAAAGTTAAATTTCATAACAGAGGAAGAAACACTGATCCCTCTTTCCTGTTCAATCGACAGAAAATCACTGGTAGCCGCTCTTGCAATTTTTCTGGATTTTACGGCACCGGCCTGCTGTATGGCACCACCAAACAAAAGCAGCTTTTCAGTTAAAGTAGTTTTTCCTGCATCAGGGTGGCTGATGATGGCAAATGTTCTGCGTTTATTAATTTCCTTGAAAAGGGTCTTGTCTATATTTTTTGAATCCATTAACTAAAGAATTCCTTATATTTCAAATTTTAAGGATGAAAATCTAACAGTATTTTTTCCATTTATCAACAAAAAAATATTTTATTATAACAAATTTTTAATGATTTCAGATCATTAGAAGAGAATATTAGATTTAGGTTTTCCGCAATTAGCAGCACTGACAAACTATTAATCTTCAGATTGTTTTTTGTTTTTTTGTCTCTTTCTTATTTTAAAAAAATCATAAACGCCCCAGGGAATCAATACAGCACTTAAAACCTTATTAAATGTTGCATGCTCAACCATATCAGGATCAGTTGTCAGCCAGCCGTCCCAGGAACACCACAACCCAAACCCGATTAACAGAATTGTAAAAACATAGGGACTCATCTGTGGCGGAGCAGGCTTTTTGTTCTCTTTTTCCATTTTATCCCTCAAGGTAGCTATTGATGAAAATTTCCCCATCTTTTTAACATGATTGATTAAAGCAAAATTTTAAAATTGTATCATATTGAATAACATCAACATGATAAGGGATCAATAGTTTTTGATTTAATTGTGTTTTTAATCTAACAACCAATTCATAATTCCCTGTCGTATTTGTGTTTGCATCCAACATATTTACTTCATATTCTTGACTTGCACATACTAAATATATTAATATGACTTATATTTTAAATCTTATTCAATCTTTGAAAACAATTTTTAGTTTTCATGAATTGCTTAATGCCTATTGTTTCTGTTAACCTTATATCTTTAATACTTGTTAACTTGGGAGGTGCCGCTATGAGTGATTTTTTAAGAAATCTTAGAAGCTCTCATAATAAAAATACGTCTAGTCCAAGAAGAAACCTTGACGGTCATTATTATCCGCACAACGACCGCAGAAAAACTCAGGACAGACGATCAAACTATTCTGAAAATCTTGAGTCTCTCTGGGTCTGCTTACAGGATCTATTACCGCAAATTGTTGATAATTCATCAACATTAACCCTTTATTTACAAAAAAAACTTGCGGAGAATGATCTTCTTATTGAAGCTAAAATTCGCCAACACAATGCCATCTCACATTTTTTTGATAATCTGAATAAAATTTTCAGTGAAGACTTTTTTGTCCCATCTTCTGACAATAGATCAAAAGCCACTGCAAGCTACACTTCAGGAACACATTACACCAAAGATGATATTCTCACAATCATCAGAACCATGAGAAAAAAAGGAGCAACCTTTGCAATAATTGCAGATTATTTAAAAGAAAAAGGCATACCAACCTTTTCCGGCAGAGGTGATTGGCATGCCCAGACAATTCACAGACTATGCAAATAGACTTAGTTTCTCTTCAACCCTTTACTGATGATCTTGAATGCTGTTTTTAAAGTGGGCCTAACAAAATCTTTCTGATCATTTAAAAGCCTTTTGGAATCGACCCATAGAACAACACCGGCATAGGATGCCCATAGGACATCGGCAAGAGCCGCAGGATGTTCATCTATAAAAATTTCCTGTTCAATCCCTTGTCTTACAACATCGACAATAGCTCCATGCGCCATGCCAGAGAAGGTGGTGACCTGCTTTAAGACTTCATCTGAAAGATTTTGAAGTGTTTCCCCTGACTGTAGATGAAATAAATTGATTAAAATACTTGAATCATACTCATATACATCAATAAATACATCCCGGAATCTTTCGATCTTTTCCAGCACTGAAATATCCCGGGCAACAACTTTTTGAATCTCACCTGCCAGATATTTAAGTATTTCAATGGAAAGAAATGTATGCAATTCTTCCTTGTTTTTAAAATATAAATACAGGGTACCGGGACTCAACTCTGCTTCTGAAGCAATTTCTTCCATGGTAGCAGCGTTATACCCCTTGTTGGAAAAAACTTTTCGTGCAGCGCTAATAATTTCTTTTTTTCTATACTCTTTTTCTCTTTGTTTACGTTCATATATACCCATATTTTCCTCGTCATTTTTTGAATAGGATTCATAAAATAATAGATGAAAAGAAAAATACAGGGAAAAAAGAAAAATCGCAAGGAAAAGATTAAAAATCTAATTAAATTTGTGATTTAATATTCCAAATATCCTTCGCATATTCTTTAATGGTCCTGTCACTTGAAAACATTCCTGTCCTGGCCGTATTCAAAATGGATTTTACTGCCCACTCATTAGTTTGTTTAAAATCTTTGCCTATCATTTTCTGGGCGTTGACATATGATGAAAAATCAGCAAAATGAAGATAATAATCTCCCTGGTCAACCAGGGTGTTATAGATATGGTCAAATAATCCAGGGTCTTTTTTGCAAAACAGATCTGACTTTATCGCATCCATTACCCGCTTTAACCTCTCATCTTTGTCAAGGTATTCTTTTGGATTATACTGATGTCTGATCTGTTCAGTTTCCTCAACCGTCAGACCGAAAATATAGATATTTTTCGCACCCACCTGTTCCGCAATTTCAATATTGGCCCCATCAAGGGTTCCAATTGTGACTGCCCCGTTCATGGCAAATTTCATATTGCCGGTGCCGGAAGCTTCCATTCCGGCAGTAGAAATCTGCTCGCTGACATTTGCTGCCGGAATAATTTTTTCTGCAAGGGACACTCTGTAATCCGGCAGAAAAACCACTTTCAATAATTGATTTACTTTGGGGTCATTATTAACAACCGCAGCAATTGAGTGAATCAATTTTATGATCAATTTGGCAGTATGGTATCCGGGTGCAGCCTTTCCAGCAAAAATAAAGGTCCTTGGCTGTCCGATATCCATATGATCTTCTTTTATTAAAAAATAGGTATGAACAATATTTAAAATATTTAAAAGCTGTCGTTTATATTCATGAATTCTTTTGACATGAATATCAAAAATTGAGTCCGGATCAATAGTCTCAAAGGCCTTTTTTTTAATGATTTTAGCAAGTCTTTTTTTATTATCCCTTTTAATTTGTACAAATTGATCTATAAATGCCTGATCCTTTACAAAATCTTCCAGTTCTCTTATTCTTTCAAGATCTAATATCCATCTGTCCCCAATCGCTTCACAGATCAATTTTGCAAGCCCGGGATTACATGCAACAATCCAACGTCTCGGGGTTACACCATTTGTTTTGTTATTAAATTTACCGGGATAGAGTGAATGAAATTCCGGGACAAGTTTTGTTTTTACAAGCTTTGAGTGTATTTTTGCCACACCATTGACGGAATGACTGCCGATAATAGCAAGATTAGCCATCCTGACCTGTTTTTCTTCCCCCTCCTTAATAATAGACATCCTGGAAATGAGTGGACCACTATTTTTACCGAATTTTTCTTTGAGCCTATCAATAAATCGTCTGTTAATCTCATAAATAATCTGCAAATGCCTGGGCACGACCCGTTCAACAATCGATACCGCCCATGTCTCAAGTGCCTCAGGCAACAGGGTATGATTAGTATACCCAAGTGTCTTAGTCGTTATATTCCAGGCTTTTTCCCATTCAAGAGCATTTTCATCAATCAAGACCCTCATAAGCTCTGCAACGGTCAAAGCCGGATGTGTGTCATTGAGTTGAATGGCAATTTTTTCGTGCAATTGATCAAAATCAGTATTGTTTTTTTGATAAGTCCTGATGATATCTCTTACTGAACACGCTACCAGAAAATATTCCTGGACTAATCTTAATTCTTTTCCAACTTCCTTTGAATCGGATGGATAGAGAATTTTGGAAATGGTTTCAGATTTTATTTTTCCTTCAACCGCTTTAAAATAATCGCCGTCATTAAAAATCTGCATATCAAAATCTTCCGAAGCCCAGGCTGAGAATAGCCGCAACCGATTAACCGTACGGCCGCCATATCCTGTAATCAAAATATCGTGGGGTCTTCCAATAAGTAATTTCCAGTCCGTCCACATGGGATTATATTCCCCATCCAAATCCTTGGTATCTTCAATTTTACCGTAGATGGGAATCATACATTTTTTCCCTGATTGCCTGATAAGCCATGGTGAATAACGGTTTGGCCAATAATCCGGTTTTTCTTTTTGATAGCCGTTAACAATCACCTGTTTAAAAAGCCCAAAATCATAATTAATACCATACCCGAATCCCGGCATATCCAAGCTCGCCATGGAATCTAAAAAGCATGCTGCAAGCCGTCCTAAACCCCCGTTTCCCAAGGCAGGATGGCGCTCTTCGTCCACAAGTTCTTCTAAATCAATTCCATATTTTTTTAAAAACACGGCACATTTATCGTAAATCCCCAAATTTATGAGATTATTGGATAAAAGCCTGCCGATCAAAAACTCCATAGACAGATAATAGAGTCGTTTTGGATCATTATCCTGATACCGCCGGTTTGTTTCAAAACTGATATCCATTAAATACTTACCCACGGCATAAGATACTGCATTCATGAGATCAAGCTTTGTGGCATCTTCAATTTTTTTACCCAGGGTGTATTTAATGTGGTGATTAAAGGAAACCTCAAAACTTGTAAAATCAAAATATGACATGGTTGTCTCCCTTAGTTAGTGTTGGCGTTAAAAATTTATTGGTTAAAAATTTTTATGTGGTTTTTTTTAGAAATTCAAATATTCAACTGAATATCAATTTATATCATTTTTTTAATAAAATTCAAAACTTTTAATGCTCTACAAGGCATTTTCATGCTAATATAGTATCAATTTATTATCTATAACGGAGATACAACATATGCAAAAAACAAGTTATTGGGCTGACAGTTATGTCCAAAAACTAACCAGCGCAAAAAAGGCATTACAACATATACAGCCAGGCCAAAGGGTGTTTATCGGCTCTTCATGCGGAGAGCCCCAACATCTGGTCCAGGAATTATCAGATGCTTCTACCAGGTTTACGGATCTTGAAATTGTCAGATTATTATGTATTGAAAGTGGCCCTTTGACTCTGGTTGCCAACCGATCTCATTCCCAGCAGTTTAATATCAGATCCTTTTATCTGGGGTCGGCATCTCCCAAAAAAATACATCGGCACAAAAGATTTACCACACCCATTAACCTTTCCCAGATCCCCCATTTGTTTAAATCAAGGATGATGCCCGTCAATGCCGCCTTGATACAGGCTTCACCGCCCGATGATTTCGGGTGGATGAGTTTAGGGGTATCTGTGGATATCACACTTGCCGCCTGTGAATCTGCAGATATTGTGATCTGCCAGACTAATCCGAATATGCCAAGGGTATTAGGCAGAAGTTTTATCCATGTCAACGATGTGGATCATATTGTTGAACACGAGGAAGAGCTTTTAACCATAAAACCCCTTCCTGAACTTGAAACTGCCAATATTATTGCCAAACATATATCACGGCTGATTGGTGACGGGTCTACTCTGCAAACAAGCTTAGGGGTGACAAGTGAAGCCTTAATGCTTTGCCTGTCTGAAAAAAATGATTTGGGTGTCCATTCTCAATATTTATCAGACGGATTGATGCGACTTTTTGCCATGGGGGTCATCACCAATAAGAGAAAAGGTTTTAATGACGGAAAACTGGTGGCGGGAAGTGCTGTTGGATCAAATCTTCTCTATGAATTTATTGATGACAATCCATCCATAGAATTTCATCCTTCGGACTATATCAATAACCCTTCCATTATTGCCCGACATAATGCCATGGTCTCTTTAAATACCGCCATGGCCATAGATCTGACAGGACAGGTTGCAGCAGATGCCCTCCCCTATAATAATTATACCGGCATCAACGGACTTCTGGACTTTACCAGAGGAGCTGCCATGTCAGATGGCGGCAAATCCATCCTGATGATGACCGCTACAGCCGATCATGGTAAAAAAAGCCGAATCATTCCCAACTTATATGATATTGCCGTGGTTGTGCCCAGAGGGGATGTTCAATTTGTTGCAACAGAATATGGTGTGGTCAATCTTTTTGGTAAAACTCTCCAGGAAAGAGCAATGGCCCTGATCAGTATTGCCCACCCGAATTTCAGGGACGAACTTTTTTCAAAAGCCAAGGAATTGGATTTAATCGATATTGATAGAAAATTCAAACAGGCCATTAAAGGTGTTTATCCTTTAAAATATGAAGAAACCATTACTATCAATGGAATTCCCATCATGTTCAGGCCTGCCAAACCTATTGACGAAAGAGGCATCCAGGAGCACTATTATACCATGAACCGGGGTGATATTGTCTCAAGATTTTTCCATGAAAAAAAGAGTTTTGTTCATGATCAGATCGATACAACATTTGAAATTGATTATATCAATGATCTGACCATTGTTGCTACTATCGGAGAAATCGGGTTTGAAAAAATCATTGCTGTTGGTGAGTATTTTAGAAACTCCATCATTAATATGGCTGAAATTGCATTTTCCGTATCCAGAGAGTACCAGGGCATGGGAATCGCGCAAATCCTCCAGAAAAAACTGGCAAGAGCTGCCACAGACAATGGAATTAAAGGACTTGTGGCATATACCTCTCCTGAAAACAAGGGGATGATAAAACTGTTTTACAAACTGCCTTATATAATCAAATCGGAAAAAGAAGATGATATGATTATTTTAAACTGCCTGTTCTCTAAACCAAAAAAAGAGAAAGAAAATAAATAAATTTTATTTCTTTAAAAGTAATGCAACTGATTCAATATGATAGGTATGGGGAAACATATCTAGCGGCTGAATTTCCTTGATATCATATTTCGGGTGCAGCATTTCAAGATCCCGTGCAAGGGTTGCAGGATTACAAGATACATAGACAATTTTTTCAGG
The DNA here is from genome assembly GCA_023139225.1 of Desulfobacula sp. Lineage (GTDB taxonomy): Bacteria > Desulfobacterota > Desulfobacteria > Desulfobacterales > Desulfobacteraceae > Desulfobacula. Next base: position 9,714 of record JAGLNZ010000214.1, read on the forward strand.
GCTGATGGAAAGCACCTGTTGAACAACATCTTTATGCATACCGACTCTTGGCGGATCAATAATCATGACATCGGGTTTGGGTTTTAATTTGGGAAGAACATCCTTGATATCCCCTTCAAAAAATTCACAATTCTCAATTCCATTGAGTCCGGCATTGAATTTTGCATCAATGACCGCACTTTTTACAATTTCAATGCCCACCACCATTTTTGCCTGATCTGAAAGCCAAATGGGGATTGTACCGGTTCCCGAATAAAGATCCATGACAACTTCTTTGCCGGTCAATGCAGCATATTCCGATACTTTGGAATATAATTTTTCACAAGACTTTGTATTGGTCTGGAAAAATGAATTGGCTGAAATTTTAAATATAAATTTCCCCAACTTTTCTTTAATATAATCCTTACCATAAAGGGTAATTTCTTCTTTGCCTGTAGAAACACCGGACTTGGCATCGGTAATATTATTCATGATGGATTCAATCTGCGGATAGTTTTGTGCCAGTTCGGTTGCAAGCTGTTGAACCACATTAATCTTTTTTTCTTTGGTTATGATATTGACCATCCATGTATCAAAAGCCACAGAATGCCTCAGCATTAAAAACCGCCAGAATCCCTCGTGTGATCTTAAGTGGTAAGCAGGTAAATCTGACTTTTTGATAAAATTTCTAACATCATCAAGTATCTGATTACCTAAACTCGGCATGATTTCACATTGTTTAATATCAATGACCTTATCAAAGGTACCCGGCACATGAAGTCCAATGCCAAAACCTTTTTTAATCTCATCATTTTCAAGCTCGGCGGGCAGCAGCCATCTTTTTGAGGAACAGGAAAACTCCATTTTATTCCTGTATTCATAAATCGGGTCAGACCCGATGACATCATTGACCCGGATATCTTTGATCCCGCCGATATGCTCCATGGATTCTGTCACATGTCTTTTTTTATACGCCAGCTGGCGATCATACTCAATCTGCTGCCATTTACATCCCCCGCAAAAATTGCAGTATTGGCATTTTCCCTGAGTCCTCAAGGAAGACTCCTTTAAAATTTTTATCAGCTTTCCTTCTGCCCAGGATTTTTTCTTTTTTGTTATTTTTGCAAATACCACATCGCCGGGGACACACCGGTCGATAAAAACAGGGAAACCATCTGGTTTTGCAAGTCCCTTGCCACCAAAGGCAAGATCTATAACTTCAAGTTCATAGGCTTTTCTTTTCTTAATTGTCATTGCGTTTATTTCTTCTCAATAATTTTTTATCCAAATTTTCAAACTTGATATTATAATGATTTAATGGCATAAAAACAAGGTATGGAAAAAAGCTGTCAAGACATTGAATTCATCTCCCGGGGATTTTCACTTAAAGGGGTTCTTCATCTGCCTAAGACGAAACTGCCGGCCCTTGTTGTCGGCTCCCACGGCCTTGAAGGCTCAAAAGAATCCGCTAAACAAAAGGTGTTGGCAAAACTTCTTGTCCAAAACAATATTGCCTTTTTCCGGTTTGACCACAGAGGCTGTGGTCAAAGCCAGGGTGACTTTATAAAAGACACTTCCCTTGAAAAAAGAACCATTGATTTTATCACTGCTGTAAAGCATATCGTATCTCTTGAAAAGACAAGAAAAGACATCGCTGTTTTCGGGTCAAGCATGGGAGGTGCTACCTGTATTAATGCCTGGGATAAACTTTTGCAAATGAATATCAATCTTTGCGGAGCAGTTCTTTGCTCTGCACCGGCAAAGAGCCGCACCATTGAAAATATCCCAACAGATGCTAATGAAGACAGACCTGCCCTGCCCTTAAGCTTTTTTAAAAACAATCTTCTCTTTAATATTCTGGACAAGGCCAAAGCCTTGTCCAATGTGCTTATTTTCCATGGGGATGCAGATGAGGTAGTTCCGGTTTCAAATGCCAAAAATATTTACACCCTGGCAAAGGCACCCAAACGATTGATCATCCATAAAAACGGGGATCACCAGATGACAGCAAAGAAAGATCAGGCCCAGTTTGAGGATGAAACCATTGCCTGGTTTTTAAAGTGTTTTTCCCATTGAAATCAGATGCCGCCTTAAAAGTTCCAAAGCCGTCATGGCAAATATTTTTTTATTCATAAACCTGTCATCAAAGGAAAACCTGTATGTTTTGGCCTTTGAAAATGAGGGACCTGCAATGCCGATACATACCATACCGACCGGTTTTTCTTTGGTCCCGCCGGAAGGTCCAGCAATACCGGTGGTTGAAACGGCAAAATCGGCACCGACTTTACGTCGTGCACCCTGGGCCATTTCAAGTGCGGTCTGTTCATGAACTGCCCCGTATTCGATAATGGTTTCTTTTCTGACATTCAAAACATTCATTTTCGCATCATTGGAATAGGTAATGCCTGAAAACAAAAAATAATTTGAACTTCCGGCCACATCGGTCACCATGTTTGCAATAAGGCCACCCGTACATGACTCTGCAAGGGCAAGGGTTTTCTTGTGTTTTGTAAGCAAACGCCCCACCTCCTGGGCAATGGTCAATCCTTGTTGGGACACCACCTTATTTTCAAGGTGCGAAATGACCCATTGTTTTGCTTTTGCAATATCAAATTTTGCCTTTTTTTTGTCTTTAAAGGAATCAGATAAAATTATTTTGACTTCGATTACAGGAAAATCAGCCCGAAAACCCAGCCGCATTTCAG
>JAGLNZ010000215.1 GCA_023139225.1 Desulfobacula sp.
CTTGATGTGGTCACCAACCCAGACCTTTTTTATGTCCGTTTCCACGGCAGGAATGCCAAAGGGTGGCGGTCCGGCAACATGCAGAAACAATTTGACTATGATTATGCTGATTGGGAACTTAAAGAATGGGCCGCCTTCATTAAAACCGCCATGATGCCCGAAGCTGCGGCAGGCGGTATTTTTTTTAATAATCATGTAAAGGGTCAGGCCCCGAAAAATGCATTAAGACTGATCGCTCTCCTGCTCAAGGAAGGCTAGTGTCAAAAAAATTAAACAATATGGACCGCTCCATCATCCATTTAAACATAGCCGATTTTGCTGTTGCCGTGGAAACCAACATGCAGCCCTCCCTCAAAGGCTGCCCCTTGATTGTTGCCCCAAAGGGAGCACCCCGTGCCGTGGTGTATGATATGAGCGATGAAGCCTATAAAGAAGGCATCAGAAAAGGCATGCCGTTAGCCCGTGTAAAACGGATCAATAAAAAAATTAAAATCCTGCCCCCCAGTTTCAGCCGGTATGAACGGGTCATGAAAGACCTTTTAAAAGAGACCTTTGCCTTTACCCCGCTCATCGAATCCGGAACCTTGGACGGCCACATCTTTTTAGATGTCACAGGCTCCGGCCGGCTTTTCGGCCCCTCTGTTGATGTGGCCTTTAAGCTTAAAAAGGCGTTTAAAAAAACATTTAATCTTGATCCCGTCTGGTCCGTTGCCACCAACAAGCTTGTGGCCAAGGTGGCCACAAGGATTGTTAAACCTGTCGGAGAGTATATTGTCGCACCGGGTGACGAAAAAGCATTTCTTGCCCCATTACCCATGCACCTGATTCCCGGCCTTGTAAAAATGGATTTAACAAGACTCAAGCAATTCAATCTTTTTTTGGTTTCCCAGGCAAGGGCTCTTACCCTGGAACAGCTTAAGGTCCCCTTTCACCACAGGGCACACCTGATTTACGACCGGATAAGGGGGATTGACCCGACACCTGTCACTGCGCTTTGCGAAAATCGTTCAACCTTACAGGCAGACCATGAATTTACCAACGATACCAACAATGGTGATTTACTAAAAAAGGCACTGCATCTCATGGTTGAAAAAATCTGTACAACCCTGCGGAAACGAAAACTCACCGGTGCTGCCGCAAAGATTATCCTCTCGTATTCAGACGGGCTGCAAAGCGCCTCAAAATTAAAGCTTATCCCGTCCACTTCCAATGATATGACCATGTTTAAAAAATGCACCCGCCTTTTAGACAAGGCATGGACCAGGAGAATTCGCATCCGCCACATGCGCCTGATATGTGAAAAATTGTCCCCGGGTGAGATGCAGGCAGAACTGTTTCCACCCAAAACTAAAGAAATCAAACAGGGCAACCTTATCCTGGCAATGGACGAAATCCGTGCAAAATTCGGCACAGATTCAATCAAGCCTGCATTGACAATAATTGGCGAGAACGGATAACAATGATTGCCTTGAACACAAGATCCCACTATTCTTTCATGTGGGGAACCGCTTCGGTAAAAGATCTGTGCAGACAGGCAAAGGCGCACGGGTATCAAAGCATCGCCCTGACCGATACAGACAACCTTTGCGGCATGTGGCCGTTTATTAAAGCATGCAGGCTTCAGGGGCTTGTGCCTGTCATTGGTGCGGAAATAACAGATCCCCATACATCCCACAGGGCAGTCTGCCTGGTAAAAAACAATAAAGGCTACAGCCATCTTACCCGCCTTATCACCCAACGGCACCAGAACAAAGATTTTTCACTCAAAACCGCCCTGCCGCACCTTTCAGAAGGGCTCCTTGTGTTGACCAAAAACCATGACCTTTTGCCTTACTGGCACGAAAACAGAATGGACATAGCTGTCAATCTTACCCGGAACCCCCTGTCGCAACAGCATCCTTTATGCGTGACCGCCAAAAAACTTGCCATTCCCGTGGTGGCCACGCCGGGCAGTTTTTTTTTGAACAAAGAAGACGTAAAAACCCATCATATGCTCAGGGCCATTGAAAACAATACCTGTTTAAGCCGCCTGACCCATAAGGATATCGCACCAGACACGGCTTTTCTGGGCTCCCCTGATGCATACAAAAAAAAATTCAATATATTTCCCGAAGCCATAAAAAACAATTTTGCCCTGGCAGAAAAACTTGCATTCCAGGGACCGGATTTTGGTATTATTATGCCGCCCTTTAAAAATGATACAGGCTGTGATGCAGCTCAGCTTTTATACGAAAAGACCCTGAAAGGCGCGCAAAGAAGGTATGGAGCAAGCCTGTCAGGCCGTGTCATCAAAAGGATTGATCATGAGATAAACATTATCCGGCAAATGAATTTCTGCGAATATTTCCTGGTTGTCGAAAAAATTGTTAAAAAAGCCTCCCGGATTTGCGGCAGGGGCTCCGGGGCCGCCTCCATTGTGGCCTATTGCCTTGGCATTACCAATGTATGTCCCCTTAAATACAATTTGTATTTTGAACGATTTTTAAACCCGGACAGAAAAGACCCGCCGGACATTGATATTGATTTTGCCTGGGATGAAAGAGACGACATCTTAAACTGGGTCCTGGATGAATTTAAAGACCATGCGGCCATGGTATCAAGCCATATCCTGTTTCAACCCAGGATGGCTGTCCGGGAAGTGGCCA
>JAGLNZ010000216.1 GCA_023139225.1 Desulfobacula sp.
AAGGAAAGCCTGAAAGGCACGCTTAATCTTCCCTATGATTTGCCATGCATGCATGAATGTGTATTTAATGATGAATTTCAAAAAGAGAGTCACATTACTACCATGGATATGGCAAAAAGACTTCTGGATTATGGTTTTCATCCTCCCACAGTATACTTTCCTCTGGTTGTAGAAGGTGCATTTATGGTGGAACCCACGGAAACCGAATCAAAAGAATATATTGATCAGTTCATTGATGCGGTAAAAGCCATTGCAAAAGAAGCCAAAAATGATCCTGAAAAGCTTAAAAAAGCACCGCTTCTGACAAAGGTCACCCGGCTTGATGAAGTTACTGCCGCAAGGAAACCATGCCTCAGAGGTTAAACCGACTAAAGCGCTCTGCTGTATTTATCGATCTTGGTCTTTTAGAATACAGAAGAGCGCTTGACCTTCAGATACAGACCCTGCAATCAAAAATCAATCAAACCATCACCAGGGACCGGATTTATTTTGTTGAGCACCCTCCGGTATACACGCTAGGCAAAAGAGGCGGTGAAGAGAATTTAGGGGTTTCAAAAGATTTTTTAAAATCTAAAAACATCAATATCGTGCAGACTGATCGGGGTGGTAATATTACTTATCATGGCCCTGGTCAAGCTGTGATGTATCCCATTGTTGATCTTGAAAAAAACAAAATTGGTGTTAAGGATTTTGTCCATGGCCTTGAAGAAATCATGAAACGAACAGCAAAGGATTTTGATATTGATGCAGACAGAAGTGAAAGAAATCATGGCATATGGGTTAAAAATTCAAAGATCGGAAGCGTAGGTGTTTCAATTAAGAGAGGGGTCTGTTTTCATGGCCTTGCCATGAATATCAATCCTGATCTTGAACCCTTTTCATGGATTAACCCCTGTGGCCTTACCAATATCTCCATAACCTCAATTGAAAAAGAAATAAAAAAATCCAATGCAAATAATTATGATTTGTCCGGTTATCATTTATCCGATCATTTATCCATGGACCGGATAAAAAATGCTTTTGTAAAGCATTTTTCATCCATATTTAATTATTCGATTATAAATAATGATAAAAATCAATGCAAACTGAAAAAAAACGAAAAAAAAAGCCTTCGTGGCTTAAAAAAAGTCTTCCCAAAGGCGGGGATTATCAACGGGTAAGAGGTCTTCTGTCAAATGCCGGGCTGCACACGGTCTGCCAGGAAGCCAACTGCCCCAATATGTTTGAATGCTTTTCCAAGAATACATCCACCTTTATGATCCTGGGATCACAATGTACACGTAACTGCAGGTTTTGCAATGTCACTTCCGGCAGTCCTCTATCAGTTGATCCTGATGAACCCATGAGAGTTGCCAAGGCAGCCTTTGATTTAAAATTAAAATATGTTGTGGTGACGTCTGTTACAAGAGATGACCTTGAAGACGGCGGTGCTTTTCATTTTGCAGCCACAATTAAAGCTATAAAAAATACTCTGCCGGATGATCCGAAAGTCGAGGTTTTAATTCCTGATTTTAAAGGGAATTTCAAGGCATTGGAAATAGTTGTATCTGCAAATCCGGATGTATTAAACCACAATATTGAGACGGTTCCCTCACTATACCCCATTGCAAGACCCGAGGCTAACTATCAGCAATCCCTTGATCTTTTGCAAAATGTAAATACAATTAACGCTTCAATGCAGGTCAAATCCGGTATCATGGTGGGACTGGGAGAAACCATGGAAGAACTTGAACAGACCATGACGGATCTTTTTGTTCATGGCTGTAATATCATAACCATTGGTCAATATCTTCAACCCACAAGAAACCATCTGGAAGTTGAAAAATATTATTCCCCGGATAAGTTTAAAGAGCTTGAAAACAAAGCCAGACGAATCGGATTTAAAAAAGTGGCTGCAGGACCCTTTGTTCGAAGTTCCTATAATGCCCAGGATCTATTTACCGGCTAAGTACATTTTGTTTTAAAATTACCTGCCGTGCTGATTTCAATATAAGATGCACCCTGCTTAATATCAAAGCTGCCTGCAAGAACAATAATCAAATCATCCGCTTTAAATTGTTTGTCATCCAGCAACCGGCATATGGATTGATTTAATAATTCCGTGCTGGTGATATCCATGGGGATATTGTCTGCAAACACTCCGAATGACAGGGATAATTGCCGCATCAAGCGTTTATCATATGCCTGGGCATATATGGGATTGTCTCCCCTGTAGGCGGCAAGGGCAAGAATTGATTTGCCTGTTAGGGAATCAGCCACAATGGCTTTAGTTTTCAGTCTTAAGGAGGCTTTAACGGCTGCCTTGGCAAGATAGGCTATAATTTTGTTTTCAAGGGTATAAGGGACATTAATGAAACTGCTCTTCTTGTTCTCAACTTCCATGGCAATCTTTGCCATAGTCCTGACAGCCACCTCAGGATATTTCCCATTAGCTGTTTCACCGGAAAGCATGAGGGCATCTGCATGATCCAGACAGGCATTGGCCACATCTGACACCTCTGCCCTTGTGGGTCGTGGTGATTCAATCATGGAATGCAGCATCTGGGTTGCAACAATTACCGGCTTTCTTTTTTCAATGCAGGTCCTGACAATTTGTTTCTGGATCAAGGGAATTTGTTCAGTAGGAATTTCAACCGCAAGATCACCCCTTGCAATCATTACCCCATAGGCATGATCAAGAATTTCAAAAAGATTTTCAACCCCCTGGGAATTTTCAATTTTTGCAATGATTTTAATGGAAGACATCTTTTTATCCAGAATTTTTTGAACCGCTATGACATCCTCTTGGTTTCTTACAAAAGAATGGGCAATAAAATCCAGATTATTATCGGCTGCAAACTCAATAAATCCTTTGTCTTTCTCACTTAAAGCCGGAAGTGTCACATGAACCGAAGGGATATTGATACTTTTTCTGGCATTGATAACCCCATCATTTTCCACATGACAGCTTAAATACTCATCATCCTTTTCCATGACGGCAAGGGCAATATACCCGTCATCTATCAATATGGAACTGCCCACGGGAACATCTTTGACAAAATGCTCATAAGAGACGCAGATCATATTACCCTTGGATTTTGCACCAGGTGAACCTTTAATTTTTATGGTATCACCGAATTTTACAGCCAGGGGTTTGTCGTTATCACAGGTCCTGATTTCAGGGCCTTTGGTGTCTATCAGAATACCTATTTTATCAGACACCTGCCTTGTGTTTTCGATCACCTGCAGGGCATCATCATGGGTCATATGGGCCGTATTCAGCCGGACAACATTCATGCCTGCTTTATAAAGTCTTCCAATAAAATCAGAAGAACAATTTAAACTAGAAATAGTTGCCACGATTTTTGTTTTTCTCGGCATACACAAACCCTCCTTTACTGCAGGTGTTGATGATAAAATTTTCTATGGCCGTCTTTGCATCAAAAGACGAAGATTTGAGCCTGTAATCAAGATCACTTAGAAAAATTAATGATTGCTTCAGCTCATTTAATGAAAAATTTTCAGATTTTTGAAATACCTGGAATACAGGATATGCATTTTTCGGATTGGGTGCAAGAAAAAGATCATTTGACTTGTTTGATTTTTTCTTTGAACTTTTTGAGGACCAATATTCTTCCTGGACATCAATGGTTGTTTTTGTCTGTTCATCATGGGCGATAATTTTAGGAAGAACAGCTTGTTTGAATGAATTGAAGTTTATTCTTTTCAGACTGATACTGGTATTGTTTTGATAAAATTCTTGTGTAAAACATTTTACCAGGAGCAGTTTCCGAATTTGATTTTCAAATGATTTTAGTATCTGCAGGGGATGAAACCCTTCATTAAAAAGTGAATTTACATAAAAAAGAGCTTTTTTAACGTCTTTGGCTATAAACGCATTGGTCAAATTAAATATGGGATCTTTTTTATCCCTTACAATAACAGTTTTCACATCTGCTGTTGTAATTATCTTGGCTTTTCCGGAATAAGCAATCAGCTTTTCAAGATTCTGTGAAAAAAGGTCAAGATTAAACCCTGTCAAATCCACCAGGGCATGAAAAGCCTGGGTTTCAATGGTTTTTTTATACTTTGAAAGGATCATACCCGAGACGTTTTGCAATACGGCTCTCTGCTCATCCAGGTCTGCTTTTCTTGCCCCTGCGGCAACAGAGCAGTCAATGATTAATCCTTTGTCCTGTATGGCCTTATATATTTTTTTTCTTTTATCGATCAGGCTTGTTGTGAGAATTAGAAAATGATTTGCTGGAATGCCTTTTTCAATAAAATTAATAAAATGGTCTATTTCAGATGGTGAAAAACTGATCTCGGCACTGCTCTGAAGCGTTTGAAATAAAGGAATATTCTTGACTGCCACAATTTTTTTGGAAACAAGAAATGAAAAGGTTGCCACCTGCTCAATAATCTGCCCCATGGTAACTAAACCGCCTTCAAGGGTTTCAAGGGCAAATTGCCTTTTATCATTTCCAACCAGAAAAGAAGACAGGGCTTTAAAAGCCCGGGTCAGCAGGTATGACTCTCCATGAATCAGGAATAAATTAGGGATATCATCCTCTTTAACAGACCCTGTGAATGATTCTAATTTGTTATATTTAACGAGGGTCATGGGAAGATTTTGATAGTTTAATTAAACAAACAAGAGCAATCATAGAGATCAAAATTCCGATTCCCTGTGACAGGGAAATAAATTCAAAAAAGAAATCTCCTCGAAAATCCCCCCTGAAAAATTCAATAATGGATCTAAACAATGAATAGAGCATGATATGGCTTAAAAAAACCATCCCATTAAATTTTTTTCTTTTTTGGAGCCACAGGAGAATAAAAAACAGGATCAGGTTGGAAAACACCGAATAAATCTGAGTTGGATGCAGATAAACCCCCATGGGTGCAAGGGTTTCAGGATTAGTAAATTTAACGGCAAAGGGCAAGGCGCACTCTTTTCCATAACAGCACCCGGCAAAAAAACAGCCGATTCTTCCCATTGCATGACCTAAGGCAACCCCCGGTGAAATAATATCAGTTATTTTCCAGAAGTTGAGGTTTTTCATTTTAAGACAAACAGCCATGGCCGCAACAGCCGCAAGAAATCCGCCGAAAAACACCAGTCCCCCATTCCAGATCTTAAAAATATCCACAAGATTGCTTTTAAAGCTGTCAAAATTGATTAATACGTATAAAAGTCGTGCGCCGATAATAGCAGACACCAGGATAACAAAAAAGATGTCCGAAATGGTCTGATGGGATATGCCATGGGGTCTTGCATTCTTTTGGGAAAACCATATGGCCGTTATAAATCCCAGGGCAACAAAAAGGCCATAGGTATAAAGCTTAAAACTGCCGATATGAAAAAAAACAGGATACATATATTTTAAAAATCAGGCGTTTTGTTAAATAAAATATGATAGATCAATATGCACATTCCAATGCTAATAGCACTATCGGCCACATTAAATGCCGGCCAATGGGCAGAACCAATATAAAAATCAAGGAAATCCACAACCTTGCCATACCTGAATCTGTCAATCAGGTTTCCGATGGCACCCCCGAAAATCAAGGCCAGTCCATAGGATAGAAAAATAAAGTCTGCGGCACACCTTTTGTAAAACCACAAGACGAAAATGGCAACCACAGAGGACATGAACAGAAAAATAAATTTCCTGACTTCAAGGGGCTGGGAAGCAAAAAAACCAAAAGCACCCCCCGGATTCAGGATATGAGTAATATTAAAAAATTTTTCTATGACGATAATATTATCATATAATGCCAAATTTATTTTAATAATATATTTGGTAATCTGGTCAGCAAAAACAACACATCCGCTGACCAGAATCAATCGAAACCATACTTTTTGAAGGATAATCAGATTCAATTTACAATATCTTTTTTAAAGCGGCAGTACACCGGTCGCAGGCCGTTGGATGGTCTGCATTATTGCCAATGGTTTCATCGAACCGCCAGCATCGTTCGCACTTTTTGCCAACAGCTTTATTAACTTTGATGGCAAGACCCTCAATCTCTTTGCCCTGATAAGCCGTATCATCAAGTGTATCTACGAGCACTGCACTTGATACAATAAAAATATCATTAAGATTTTCATTTAAATTTAGAACCTGGTCTTTTAGTTGTGTATCCGGCAGTTTGATTTGAAGGGCTGCATCCAGAGGATGACCGATCAGCTTAATTTTCCTTGCTTCCTCCAGGGCTTTTGTGACTTCACCCCTAAGGCCTCTAATGTTCTCCCATTTTTCTGAAAGTGCTTCATCTTCCCATTCTTTATTGAGTTCAACCATGGAATCAAGGTGAATGCTGTCTTTATGATCCGAATTTTGGGGCATATGCCGGTATATCTCATCTGCTGTAAAAGGCAAAATCGGGGCCATAATTTTTACAATAGCATCCAGAATAATAAACATTACACTCTGGGCATCCCGCCGCAACGGATCTGGCCCAGGAGACGTATAAAGCCTGTCCTTGATAATATCCAGATAAAAAGAGGACAGATCAACTGTACAAAAATTATGCAGTGTATGATAAATGGTATGGAATTCATATTTGTCATAGGAAACAAGTGAACGGTTTACCACGTGATGAAGCCTGTGGAGAATAAACCTGTCAAGCTCGGACATCTCTTTGACGGATCTTAGATCCTTTGTGACATCAAAATCTGAAAAATTGCCCAGCATAAACCTGCAGGTATTTCTGATACGCCGGTATGCATCTGACAATTGCTTAATAATGTTATTGGAGATACTCACATCCCCCCTGTAGTCTGCCGATGCTGCCCAGAGCCTTAACACATCTGCACCATACTGTTTAATAACCGAGTCTGGTGCCACAACATTTCCCACAGACTTGGACATTTTCTTTCCGCTTTCATCCACAACAAACCCATGGGTGAGAACGGCCTTATAGGGCGCGCTGCCTGTTCTTCCCACACTGGTCAGCAAAGATGAATGAAACCATCCCCTGTGCTGATCGCTTCCCTCAAGATACATATCAGCAGGTCGAAAGAGCCCTTCTCTTTCTTCTAAGACCGCTGCATGACTCACACCGGAATCAAACCATACATCGAGAATATTATGATCCTTAGTAAAATCAGTCGATCCGCATTGCTCACATTTGGCTCCCTCGGGCATAAGAAATTTTGCGTCTTTGTCAAACCAGATATCAGAAGAGTGGTGGGTGAACAATTCATGAATTTTGTCCACAGACTCCCGTGTGACATAGACTTTTTTACATTCTTTGCAATGAAATACCGGAATGGGAACACCCCAGGAACGCTGTCTTGAAAGACACCAGTCAGGCCGGTTTTCTATCATGGAATAAATTCTTTCACGGCCCCATGATGGAATCCACTGGACATTATTGATTTCATCAAGGCTTTTTTGTCGAAGTTTAAGCTTATCCATGGATATAAACCATTGGGGCGTTGCCCGGTATATAACCGGTTTTTTACACCGCCAGCAAT